>NZ_JAAHGB010000099.1:0-19870 GCF_010672695.1 Okeania sp. SIO1H4 | reverse complement strand
AGCGAATTTAAGCCTGTGGAGAAGATAAGTTGCAGACTGCGGTCGGTGGTCTTCTGTGAAACAGGAAGCTAGCTCCAAAACCTATGCAACCATGCATGGGTAAGTTTGGGTAAGTTTAGTAGAACGGAAGGTTGATATCACCTCAAATTTAATTATTAGACATCTCCTCCAAAAAAGGGAGTAGGCAGTAAGCAGTAGGGAGAAATAATTGATAATTTCTGTGTGATAATTGATTTGATTTTTGATTTTTACCGCATAATTAAGGTTTGCTGAATTAAAGTCTTTTTGCTGAGGTAGGAGACAGGAGACAGGAGACAGGAGACAGAATAAATGGGAATGAGCGAGGAGGTAGGAGTAATATCATGTTCGGTTGAATACTTATAAATAACTTAGCGAGGAGTCAGTAGTCAGGAGGACCGAGTCAGGAGGGAAGAAAGGAGAAAAATCAAGATAATTTCAGTATTTCAAGATAATTTCAGTATTTATTCGGTATTGTCAGTTCTGAAATTTTATTTATAACTGACCCGTCCGAACATGATATAAGAATTGTCAATTTGGGATTTTTCTACCATAGTCAGCCGAAAATACTAGCTTTTTGAGCTTTTTGCACCGAAAAGCTGGCACTTTTTTGAACCCCAAAAAGGCTTTAGCCTTTATTTATCAATACTTTGAGAATTAATCAGCAAGCCCTAATTAAGGTTTAAAGCCTCTCACTCGCCGTGGAGAAACAAGCGGTCGAGGGATGGCGATCTTCGGAGCGGGTCTGCAAGAACGGGTCTCCTCGCCATATCCATGAGACCAAGAGAGAAAAAATTTTCCTTTTATTCAATCCTCTTTCTTTTAGGGAGAGGTAATGATCAATTATTCATTATCAATTATTGAACAGATGTCTAGTAGGGGCGAATACCCATTTGCCCTTACAGGGTTTTGGCTATGACTATGTGATTCATCAGTCAGCAACAGCGCTGTAATTCCCCCACGCTTATTTGAAAAATTAGTGGTGCGTGTCAATGGGGGTTTGTAGACGCGGAGTGGCTTCTCTTGAGTATCCCTCATTATACACGCAACTAGAAGCTGATAGCTAACCGCTGACCGCTGATTGCTATTTCAACTCTTTTTCAAACACCGAATTGCCTCCAACAAACCTCTAGCTTTATTAATACTTTCCTCATACTCTGTTTCCGGCACAGAATCCGCAACCAAACCAGCTCCCGCTTGCACAGTTACCGTGTGTTTACCATCATTTTTCGGCCGAACAACCATAGTTCTAATCGTAATAGCACTATTCAACTGACCCTCAAAATCATAATATCCATAAACCCCAGAATAAGCACCCCGACGACAAGGTTCTAATTCATTAATAATTTCCATCGCCCGAATTTTTGGCGCACCGCTAACAGTACCCGCAGGAAAACAAGCCTTCAATAAATCCCAAACAGTTTTTTCATCTGCCAATTCTCCCACCACATTACTCACAATGTGCATCACATGAGAATAACGTTCAATTATCATTAACTCATCAACTTTTACCGTTCCCACTCGGCAAACACGCCCCAAATCATTCCGACCTAGATCGACTAACATAATATGTTCCGCTCTTTCTTTCGGGTCTTGCAACAACTCCTCAGCTAAAGCATTATCTTCTGCATAAGTTTTGCCACGGGGACGAGTTCCGGCAATTGGTCTCACCGTAGCAAGACGTTTGCCATCAGGGGTATTTTCTGCTTTTACCATAACTTCCGGACTCGAACCAATGATTTGCCAATCACCAAAATTAAAATAAGCCATGTACGGAGAAGGGTTTATTAGTCGCAGGGAACGATAAAGAGCAAATGGCTCCCCTGTATATTCCGTTGAAAGTTGTTGCGAAATAACTACCTGAAAAATATCTCCTGCTTTGATGTAGTCTTTAGCTTTTTCAACGTTGGCACAAAATTGTTCGCGGGGTGTATTACTACTATAGATATCTCCAACTTCTTGACTTTTTCCAGCAGGTGGTTGCCATTCTAGTAAAGTATCTTGTTGTGATAGAGGAGATTGCAATTTATCTACTAACTGAGAAACGCGATCGCACGCTTGTTGATAAGCTGCCTTTAAATCTACCTCTGGAGAGCGGAGGTCTGCATAGGCGATCGCCCAAATCTTCCGTTTTACCTGGTCAAAAACCAAAAGATTATCGACCTGCATCCACAAACCATCAGGCAAATCATTTTCAGTATATGGGTAAACAGGTACACGAGGTTCGATCCACCGAATCAACTCATAACCCCAAAAACCAAATAAGCCACCAATATCAGGTGGTAGTTGAGGTAGTTTGACAGGTTGATATTTTTGCAGACAGTTATCTAGAGTTTCAAAGGGGTCTCCCTCAAAAGTTTTAACTGTGCCATCGCGGTAAGTTTGGGTAGTATGTTCCCCTCTTACTTCCAATGTCCACAATGGGTCACAGCCAAGAAAACTATAGCGTCCGATTTTCTCCCCACCTTCAACTGATTCTAGTAAAAAATTGTATGGTTGACCCGCGCATACACGATACCAAGCAGAAACAGGAGTATCGAGGTCTGCTACCCATTCTTGGTAGACAGGAACAAAGTTACCTTGTTTTGCTAGTTGGGAAAATTTGGAGAAGTCTGGGAATATCATAAATTTTGAGGTTTTAGATTTGAGATTCAGCAGCGACTCTAATAAAATTAAAACCTCAGCTTCAGATGAGATATCTGGAAGCCAAGGTGATGATAGAAATTGACACTCTCGCCGTTAAATCACATGATTATAACGGAAAATTATTATTTTGCTGACGCAACGCTGCGCATTTAATGTCGCCGAGCTAAACACAGACTCTCAGCCTAGATATACAAATCAAACAAGTTGAGTTGCATCTCATATAAACAATCGACCCAAGCTTTTTTGCTCCGTCTTTACGCTGAGGAAGCCATTGACTAGCAAGCGGTGCGCTTTTATCTACTGATTAATCACAACCTATGAGTCGTATGGTTTCTTACCAGTAAACTTGAGAGCAGCAGGTTCTGGGTTACGACCAATGTTACGGTCGATCTTACCTGCATAAGGACGTCCTTCATTAACCTTTTCAGGGAAGACTCCATCTTTCGGATGTAGATACTCAGTAGAACCATCAGGGAAAACCCGATAGATTTTGAAGTCCTCAATTTTGGGCCTAAATTTAGTCCTTAGTTGAGTGCCGAGGGCCAAGCATTGCTCTTTGCGAGCTAAGTATAGTAGGTTTTCACCTTCATTCATAATAGCTGCACCACCTGTAGGCATCTCAAATACCTGCTCTTTTGAGCTAGTCCAGGTAATAGCGTACTTTTCTTCAACTTCGGCCTTGGTCAGTAAGCCACCAGTACTGCCACCGAAAATAGGGGGTTGACCTGTTAGTTCGTCTGCCATAGATTTTTTATATGAACCTTTTTATGGAATCCTATCACCACAGTTACCCAGGTTTAAGAAATTGTAAGGTTCTGTTACAAAAGGATATTTTAGGACTCTGGCCAGACTTGAGGCCATTAATTACTAATTGCCATCGACTAAAGATAGTATCATTCTTTTTTTTCGGTTATGGTTGAAGTTAAAAAAGAGGGTAATTGCAATAGTCCTCTTGAATTTTACTATGACTTGATTTTAGTCTAGATAAAGAATCGAATAATAAAACTATATTGTTAATTACTGTCAATAGAGTAATCCTAAATTATTTGTGAGAAATTAGCGACTTTCGACTCCTAGTTAACCTGTTCTCTAAAAGTCTACAATATCTTACAACTCAAATAAGATTGCTACATATAGCATTTTTTGAGTATTGTTACTTTTTGCTTTTTTCAGAATATTTTGACATAACCTAAAGAAAATTGCTATAGATATTTTTTCTCGAATAAAAAACGCAATTTTTTTTTTGTTTACTGGAAATACTATAGTAACTAACTTTTGGTTAAAGCCGATCATTACCCTTGATTATATTTATTACCTTTATTAGGCATTTTTAACACTATATATATAAGGAACAGCTATTTTTCACCTTCACTTATTGAATTATATCGGACTATATGGAAGCAATTTTATTTCGCCCTCAAGGCAACTTAGATTTAAAGAGAAGTCATCAACTCAAGCAAATAGTAGACAAACTAATCGACAAAACACGAAATTTATACTGGATAATAGATATGGGATTAGTAAACCAAATTAATAATTTGGGATTAACTACTTTAGTTATTATCCGAAAAATTTCTGAAAAAAGAGGATGTCTATTATATCTGTTCAATATCCAAGATGATATTCAATTGGTTTTTCAATTAACTGGATTGGACCAAGAATTTCATTTTTTAGAAGATGAATCATTTCTCTATTCATTAAAACCTAAACTACTACTTTGCTAGCTGCTAAGTTTATGAATTAGATTCCTTTCTTCTTGTTTGATTTTCCCTCTCCATTTTTTCACTATTACTAACAATTGGAATTGTAAAGTGAAACTGACTACCCCGATTTTTACCCGCTGACTCTGCCCAAATTTTTCCTCCCAAGCGAGTAATAATCTGCCGACAAATGGCTAAACCTAAACCTGTACCACCAACACTGCGCCGTAAAGCACCTTCCTCTTGATAAAAACGATCAAATACAGCTTCTAAGCGCTTAGGTTCAATCCCACGACCAGTATCAGAGACTGTCACTTCCAACATATTATCTCCATTAGAAGTAGCCCCAATCATTACTGTTCCTTCAGACTGAGTAAACTTACAAGCATTATCCAGGAGTTTTGACAATACCTCTACTAACCATTCTCCATCAGCTAAAACTAAAGGTAGTTCTGTCGATACCTGAGTAGTAATATTCGGTAAATCTCTTTGTAAATGATGGGCACGAATACTACTCAGAGCCAAATCAACACATTCTAATAGAGGCAGATATTCTACATTCCACTCAACCGTACCACTTTCTAAATGAGACAATGTTAAGAAATCTTGCACAAGATGACGCATTCTATCTGCATCTGCTAATGCAGTTTCCAACATAACTTGACGTAACTCTGCAGGCATATCTGGTTCTTGACTCAAACTTTCAAGGCAAACTTGAATAGTTGATAAAGGTGTCCGTAGCTCGTGGCCAGTAATTGCAATTAAATTACTACGAGTCCGGTCCAGAGCTTCTAATTGTTGATTTAATTCTTCTAAGTGGGCATAAGTTTCCGCCTGGATCAAAGTTATACCTAATTGAGTAGCGATCGCTTCTACTAAATCTATTTTGTCATCAGACCAGTGATGAGGACATGAACCACAGTGGTGTAACTCCACCATACCTAAAAGTCTTCCCTGATAAAGCAAAGGTACCATTAACCAGCTCTTAATTTCCCATTGAGATATTAATGTTTGGAGACAACTTTTGGCCTTTATTTTAGAGCCTTGTGGTGTTTCTGTCAAACAATAATTAGGCAGTAAGCTTGTATCTTCTATATAGACTTGCTCTTGAGTTTGAACAACCTTTTGAAATAAAGGATTATCTTGTAAAGGCCATTCTTGATTAACCACAGATGTAACTGACGAACTTAAATATTCATGTGTAATAGTTACTGTGACATCTAAAGCTCGACATTGATAAATTAAGCATCGGCAAGCTAAAAGTGCTTCTCCCAATTCTTGCACTGCTACTTTGATAATCTCATCAGAGTCTAGCGATCGCCTCATGGCATTAGAAATAATATTAATCAGGCGCTGTTTTTGTTCCTGAACAGCGATCGAGCGATATGTTTTAAGTAACTTATATTGACTTGCTTGCAAATAAGTCACCAAACGTTGGGCAAAAGGATCGTTAAATTGAGGATTTTGAGTAACTACTTCTGAAGCTTTTTTTAGGTAACGACGATTAGAGCTAGATTTTCTTTTTGCAGATTTTCTTCCCATCTCTACATCAAGATTGATGCTATAAACTTCTCGTGCTGCTTGTACTTTTTCTTCTAACTGTGGCCTATATCTGAGTATTCTATTCAGTAATAATTCAGCAGCTTGGACACATACTTGACGGTCAAAAGTCCAGATACCTTCAAATCGACGTGCCTGATCCATGGCAATCAACTCAGATGTTTCATCACTTTTACCAGAATTAAAACGCTCATTACAAATCAAACAACTTGAATACTGTTGACCAAGTACCAGTAAATTCCATTCCTTACTTAAAGTCTCTTTAGTATTAAAAGCTATTGTTTCGTAATACTCAGAAGAATTTTTAAATGCTGTTTCTGGTGCTGCTAGTACATATACTTGGGATGTTAGGTTAGCAATTCGTCTATAACGATGAGCTTCCTGACGATAAAAACGCTCTTGCTGAAAAGTTGCAATTACCAGAGGTTGATCGGAGCTTGCTAAAACCTGGTCTTCCATTGCATGAGATAGAGCAGTCAGGGATGACTTAAAGTAAATTTGTGGTCTCAACTGCGGAATCTCTTGCACCAGTTCTGCCAATACGGACTTAGGGATGGTCATCTGGCGGTTAATCTTTACCCTACTGCACTACTAATATTAAATATACATTGTTAGTGTGAACACTGCAGAGGCTTTTATTCTTTAGTTTTGTCTGATCCCTGATTTATAGCCGGGTATTTAGTATAAGTATAAATTATTTTATCTCAAATATTTGGCATTTTAAAGTTATAAAAATAACTTGCTATTATCAGTTTTTTTGAAACAAAGCAATAGCAAGTTTTTAAGTTTTTATCAATTTTCTGCTACAGCAATTATGAATTTGATTGTACAGAAAATACCTGATAATTAGAGAATTAAGGACTTTAGACTTTTTATGTATATCTTGTAATTTTTACAAATCTTGCATTATTTGTTGTCGTCTTTATTTATCCTTCTCGTCTCTAGTTTCACTACTAGATCCAAGCTCAGAATTATAAATAGCATCCAACTGTTGACGAGCTTCTTGTACATTAACGGAACGCATCACCAACAAAGGTTCATCAATAAAATTCCCAGATTCATCTAATAGTTCCGGATGTGGAATTCTACGAGACTTAGAATAAGAATCACCAGAAGACCATTCTCGGTTTGAGGGTAAAGATTGAGACTCAAGGCCCACAGTTAATAGACTACGGATTAAATTACGAACAGCCAAAACGGCAACAGTAGTAAAGGCTAGGATATAAAGCAGATGTAACATGGTTTTCTCCAGGGCCATATAGGCACTCAGCAAATTTTAAAAAAGTTTAAACAGTTTTTCTTATTTTATATCTACTTAACTCTGGATGAGTTTTATCCCCATAAATTATCTGGGTCAGTCATCATCAATTTCCAGAGAAGATAGTGCTTTTAGCGTAAATTAATAGTTATCAATTCCAAAACTGTTATAGTTAGTTAACTTTTAACTAAATTTTATTTTTTGATTTATGAATTGATACTTAAATTTGAGCTTAATGAGCAATTCTATCTAGATTGTTCTTTGCGAAATCGCATTGAAACTTGCCAGCATTCCGTTAGTAAGTGATGCCAGGGCATAAGCACTGTAGTTTCTACCCCAACTTGACCTTCAGTTGCATGAAAAAGAGTTTGTGCTGTACTCACTTCCTGTTGAGCTTGCTTAACTCTGTTAAGTAGGTCGAATTGTTCAGTGCTACTCAGAAAAGGAATTTTTTCTCTCTCCAATAACTGACGGGAACGCTCAAAGCAATACTGAAAATCCTCTAACAAGGGTTTCAGCACTGCTTTAAGTAAATCTGGTTCGGGCAGTCTTGGATTTAGCATTTTTCTAAATTAATTTCTTATTCTAGATTTTATCTTAACACTCTTTACATTTTTTAACATTTTACTTAATAAATTTTTTCTAAGGGAGCTTGAGATTTGAAAACTAAAGGAGTAAGCATTTTAGAGCCAAAGCCAGTCACCTTTGATACTTATTTTATACCAAAAATATGATTAATTTATACAGATTAAAAGTACAAAAAATGCTAAGGCTGACAAAAATTATTAGACATCTCCAGAAAAGAGGGAACAGAAAAGAGGGAACAGGGAACAGGGAGAAATAATTGATTTGATTTTTGATTTTTGGAGATGTCTATAAGTAATAACAAGTGCGAAAAAAGAATATTACAAATAATTTGAGTGAATCAAGAGATATTTACCGCTCAACTAAACTTACTCAAACTTACTCAAAAGCCTGAAAGCTTAGTTGAACGCAAGTGGATCGACCACTACAGGGTTAAACGGCAAACCCCAAGAAATACTTAAAGACTATTCCTCCTGACTCTTGGCGAAACTGGAAGTATAGCAATGTGCGCTGGGATATTTACAAATTGCAGGAAGTGTCCAATAGCTATAAAGTCTTATATGATTCCTACGGAATGCTTGCGCAAACAGCTTTTTATTCCCCCTTCCGGAGCTGTTGCCTATTGCCTGTTGCCTGCGCGCAGCGCTATATTTGTAGCATTTTTAAAATTGGTCTTTCTTTCCTCGTAAACGGGCAAAAGTTTGTACTGGATCTTGGCTTTTAACCGCTAACTGTAGATTAGGTTGATCCCAACGCAGAAAAGGATTTGTGCATTTTTCTACACCAATCATTGATGGCACAGTAGCCTCATTCCGACTGCGTGCTGCCTTAACTTCAGCTAAACGAGCTTGTAGGTCCAAATTTTGCTCATCGACTGTTATAGCAAACTGCAAATTCTTCAAAGTGTACTCATGGGCACACCATATTCGTGTCCTGTCAGGCAAATTACGCAATTTGCTCAAAGACTGTACCATCTGGGCTGGTGTTCCTTCAAATAAGCGGCCACAACCACCAGCAAATAAAGTATCACCACAAAATAATTCCCCCGGTTCTCCAGCAACTAGAGGAGGAAAGTAATAAGCAATATGGCCACTTGTATGACCAGGTACAAATAAAATCTCTCCTTCTCGGTCAGAAAATTGGACTCGATCGCCTTCCTGTAAAAATACCTTTTGTCCAGGAATTCTACCTCGGTCTTCAACTCCGGCATACACTGTGAGTTGAGGAAACTTCTGAATTAACTTTTGATTAGCTCCTACATGGTCTGAATGGTGGTGAGTGTTGAAAATAGCTACCAACTGAGCACCCAATGATTCTAGTTTTTCGGTCACTGGCCTAACTTCTGCTGGATCGACTACAGCCGCAATCTTTTGATTTGGGTCATGTAGTAAAAAGATATAGTTGTCTGAAAGTGCTGGCAGTCGATAAATCTTCATAGAAACTAAATTAATGTTTTATATACAAAATTTTCACTTAGGGATATTATTGCCCTCTTAACTATTAAAATAACTTAGGAATGAGAACAAAGGTAATATTTATTTCTGAGACTACTTTGATCGGGTATATTACTGAACATATAATCAATATCAAAAGTTATATAGAGGATATCAAAGATTATGTTATGGAGTGAGCAAAATAAACCAAATGTGACAATTAATCAAATGGTGAACCGAGTTATTACATCAGGCAAACTTAGTCGCCGGGAACACCTACAACTTACTTCGGCAATATTATGTGGTAAAAACATAACAGATGAAGAACAACATCAAATTAATCAGATATTTGACTTTCTTCAAATTCGTAAAATTAAGTTAGTTGATGATAATTATTATTCATAGATATTTAAGAGTAAAAAATATTAGTAAATACTTGATAGCGTTTATTTCTTGGATTAAGTACAAAATTTAAAATTATAGGGAATAGACAACATGAAAAAGAAAATATAATGTATCAAAAAATGTAGCTATACTTAGGACATAAAATTATTCATATTCTTTGGTTTTTCCTGCGGAGTGCTACGCAAACAACTATTTCATAAGTCTTAGCAATAATTGTGAATGAGATATTTTACCTGCATTCAAATATTATATTTTTTTGAAATTAAAAATAGTCTCAATATTGCATTAATAGCTAAAGAAAGATATACACTGGCAAATTAAATTAATAAAGTACAGTAAGTAATAATTGGCAACTTGATATACAGCATATTTCATATCAGTGAGGTACATCTGTGGTGGGTAAGATGCCCTACCATGGTGGGCAAGATGCCCGCATTGGATCTTTAAAATTTGCACCTCATATACTACTGAATCTGCTGTAAATATAAACCTGACTATATTCTGATTTCTGTTAAACCCACAATTAACTAATACCTCAGATAGAGAAAATTGATAATGAGTGCAACTAAACCAAATTCATTACTAACAGTACCAACAGGTTTATTACAAGTTCCTGCTGTAGTAAAAAATACGATAAAACCAGATAGTCCAGAAATCAAACTTTCTCTGGTTATTCCCACATTTCAAGAAAGTCAAAATATCCCAAAGATTGTTCAAAGACTAACTCAGTTACTAGATACTCAAATTCCCGATGCTTATGAATTAATTGTGGTAGATGACAATAGTCCCGACTTAACTTGGGAGACGGCTCAGAATATGACACCAGAATATCCTCAACTCCAGGTAATGCGTAGGGAAAAAGAAAGAGGACTTTCCACTGCAGTCATTCGTGGTTGGCAAGTAGCAAAAGGAGAAATATTGGGAGTAATAGATGCAGACTTACAACATCCTCCAGAAACTCTCTTAAAACTATTGATAAAAATGGAGCAAGGTGCTGACTTAGCAGTGGCTAGTCGTCACTTTGAGGAAGGAGGTGTCAGTGAGTGGAATATTATTAGAAGATTATTGTCTCGTGGCGCTCAAGTTTTGGGATTAATTATTTTACCTGGAGTCGTAGGGAGAGTCTCAGATCCCATGAGTGGCTATTTTATGGTCCGCCGAAAGGCGATCGCAGAAAAAATTCTTAGGCCAGTAGGGTACAAAATTTTGATTGAAGTTTTAGGTCGAGGCAGTATTTGTTGGGTGGGAGAAGTGGGGTATGTATTTAATGAACGTCTAGAAGGGGAAAGTAAAGTTACCTGGAAACAATATATAGAATATTTACACCACCTACTAAATTTAAGGTTGGCTAGATGGCCTAGTCGATTTATCTGTTTCGGTACAGTTGGTTTTATTGTTTTTAATATATTCTCGCTGTGAACCATATTAGTCTAAGACCAAATATCACGCATTTTTGTTACATTTTCTTGAAAGCAGAGAGTAGGGAGTAGGTAAATAACGAATCAGATATATTTACTTCATACAAATAATTGCTAAAAACATTACTGAAGGTGACTTATTACTTAATAACTGAAGTATTCAATAAACATGGGGTGATTTTTAGGAATTGTGATCAGACTACTTCAAAAATTAATAATTAGGGTTTGCTGAAAAGTATTTTAGTAGGGGTAGGAGACAGGAGACAGGAGACAGGAGACAGGAGAAATGGGAACTTAGAGGAAGTAGGAGCTAAGTTTTGTCCCTTGATTTTTCTGTCCAACTATGCGCCTAAAATACTAACTTTTTGAGCGTTTTAGACTGAAACAGGCGCACTTTTTTCGTTCCCAAAAAGGCTAAAGTCTTTATATGTCAATGCTTTTATATTTAATCAGCAAGCCCTAATTAATTATTAACAATGACCTTTACTTGAAAAGAATGAGGATTGATGAAAAGGAAAAATTTTTCTTGTTTGGTGCTTGTAGGGCGACAGTCCGTGGCGCAGTCAATCAGATACTTTAAACCTTAATTATTAGGTAACATATATATATATAAGTTAGAACTTACGCATTGCATTTTTTAGTTATGAACATTGTATTTAGTATAGCACTATAGTTTCAACTAAATTTATGTAATGTTTTTGCGTAAGTTCTATAAGTAAAAGAAATTTATAAATTATTCATACTCCTTGTTGCCTCCCTTGATTACTAACAGACTTTAAAACAGATATAGTATAAGTAGTTTTTCATCCCTGAAAGACAGGGCATTCAAATTCCCAATTACTCTTGGGCAATGATTTTTGGTAGTCCCACCATACCACATCAGACTTTTCTTCTAAGTCTTTAATTTGATCAATAGATACCAACATTGAATCACTCAAACGCACTACCATCTCTCCATTCAAAAGCGCCTGTCGCCATTGTTTTCCTGTCTTCCAAGCATAATATTTGACTCCACTCCAACGAGGGTTAACTGGGTATCCGGCAAACCCAGAACGCAATGCAGGAATATAAGCGCTTCTGAGTTGAGTATGAACCAATATTCCTTCCTCTAGTTTAACTACTTTCAGATTTTGATGATCTTGCTTAAACACGGGACTCACCTCCTGCTTGAGAATATGCTTAATTTTTCTTAACTTATCAGACTACAGCCATTATATCACTGAGAATTTCAGATTTTTGATATTGAGGAAAATCTATCTATACAACTATACAAGTAATAATAATTTCCCACTTTCTCAGCCTTCACATTTTTTGATTGAATAGTATTACACAAATTTAACTCTTATAGATGTAAATTTCATTCACCTTGATACTAATTCAGGAAAATAATGCCTCAATTTATCAGGGGGGATTGTTTATCTTTTTCTTTTAAGTTGAATAAACCGCCGTATAGACGGTGTTTACAATTGGTTGGGGTTTGAGTCCCCATCCACTTTTTCCTTTTTCCTTTTTCCTTCTTCAAGAAGTTAAGTGGCGATCGTCCACTCCTACGAAACAAAATAAATTTTTTATATTAGTCAGGAAAAAATAGTGATAGTATCATCAATAACTAGCAATAATTCACAGATTTGCGATTGAATATTAGGGAAAGATATGATTAATCAAAAATGGATTCAAGATCAGATTAAGCTACTAAGTAGGAATGTAACTCAATCTTTATTTTCCACTGTAGAGAAGTTAAATTTAACTATTATACATTTGTACAAAAATTGCTTTTTAATTAATTTTTTACCAAAGTGGATAAGTAAACTTGTATACCTTTCACTAATATTTATCGTCAGTTTAGGTTTGACTGCTGCAGCTATTAAATCTCCGACTGTCAAAATTCCGATTTTTGGTTTCCATGACATTATTGATTTACAGAATAAAGCTGATTTACCACCATATCGCCCTCTTTATGGTATGGATTATACTAAGCAAGATTTAGAAAAGTTTGTAGAGTATTTAGTACAGAAAAATTACTGGTTTTTATCCTCTCAAGATTTATTCGTATATTTTATTAATAAATCTCAACCTATACCAAGTAAACATATAGGTCAAAAACCTGTAATGCTTACTTTTGATGATGGCTATGAAGGAGTGCATAAAAATGGAATGCCCATCTTAGAAAGGATGGAAGAAAAATATGGTGAAAAAGTAAGATTTGTTCTGTTTATTAATCCTAAAACTCTGGGAGTTAATAATGGAAAAGATTTACCACATCTTAGTTGTCAAAATTTAATAGAAGGATATCAGAAAGATTTTTATGATATTCAATCTCATGGATTTACTCATAAAAATTTAACAAAAATTAGCTCCAAGGAATTAGAAGTAGAACTATATTTTGCGAAGTTAGCTTTGAGAAAATGTACTAATGATTTAGATAGGAATAAAATTGTCGCTGCTCATATTGCTTATCCCTATGGTGCCATCAATACAAAGGTGGAAAAAAAGTTACCTAAATATCATCTAACTGGATTTATTTATGATGATAATTTTTTGAAAGTAAATTATCTGAAAAATAAGTTCCGCATTTCTCGAATTACAGTTGGTAGTCGCACATCTCCTTATAAGTTAATCCGGTTAGCAACTCGAGCTTCAACACTCAAAAAAATTCGTAAGTTGAAAAAATAAAAATCAAGCTATTCTAGCACAAGGAAGAAGGAAAAAGGAAGAGGCAGGAAGGCTTAATATCAAGTCTCATTAAGGTGTTTGCTAATAGCAGCCCAGTTAATGTTAATTATTCTTATGTTTACTTCTCTGTACAAGCACCTGGGGAGTATGCGCAAGCAAACGGCCTTTTGCCCCATCTCCCCATCTCCCCATCTCCCCATCTCCCCATCTCCCCATCTCCCCATCTCCCCATCTCCCCCGCTCATTATTTACGAGCGATTGCATAATAGCGCCAAGGTGCAGGATAACCTTCAATTGTCAACGAAGGGTCTTGAGGATTGAGAAATTCTGACAAACTATCAATATTTGCCCAAGAAGTGCGCCGTTGTTCTGCTACTGACAAAGGTTCGGCAAAAAAACAATTAATATCACTAAACCCCGCTCGCCCTATCCAACTCTCTAAACAGGACTGAGTGGGGAGAAACCAAATACCTCGTGCTTGAGCATAACGTTTCCGAGGTGTTAGAGCTACTGGTAAATCTCCTGGAATGCCTTGACAGTCAATAATAATTTCCCCCTTGGGCGCTAAAGCTTCTCGCATTTTGCGTAGTAAAGCAATAGGGTCAGTGTGATGATAGAGAATACCCAAGCAGAAAATGGTGTCAAAAAATTGAGGGTAATAGTGAATGTGTTCAACTCCCAACAGTTCAAATATCAGCATTTTTTGTTGCACAATATTTTGAATAAGTTGAAAATTCCAAAAATGTTTTGCGTAGGGTTCAAAACCAATAACTAACTCGGGTTGTTGAGCTGCCATGCGGAACATAAAATAACCATTGTGGCAGCCAATATCGGCGACTCTACGATTTTTCAGAGAACTAATATGTGGCAAAATGCGTTCCCATTTCCAATCAGAACGCCATTCAGCATCAATGTTTATACCAAATAGTTCAAACGGACCTTTTTTCCAAGGACAAAATGTTTGCAAACTGTTCCGGAACAGTTGTTGTTGCTCTGGGGAGAGTTCCTCAGCACGACCGACTTTTATTGCTGCGCAGGAAAAGTCGAAAAAATGACTTTTGATATCTGTAACTGTTTGTACTGCTTCGTAATACTTTTGAGTAGAGGTTTCAAATAATTTTTTGTGTTTTTCTTGACGGGTTTTTAATATTGCTTCTGTATTGATCGGGATGTCATATTTATATAAATAATCTGAGGGAATATGGCCGATACTATTATTAAACATGAGACTAAATTTAGAGTTGGTGATGGATCTACGAGCAGAGCCTTTAGTTATAACGATGCCTGATATCGAAGATGAGCGTTATTATACTGCCCAATTGGTTGACCTTTACACCTTCAACTTTGATTACCTTGGCACTCGGGTTGAGGGTAATGGTGGAGGAAACTACCTCATCTCAGGTCCAGACTGGAGCGCAGAGCAACCCGAAGGAATTAAGCGAGTAATTCCGTCAGAAACAAATTTAGCTTACTCACTATTACGTACCCAGCTTTTTAATCCTGACGATATTGATAACGTGCAATTCAGGAAAAATATAAGGCTCAACCCTTGAGTGAGTTTCTGGGTACTCAGCCACCAGAAGCTCCCCCAGAAATTGACTATCCTCCAATCTCTTCTGAAACTTTGAATGAGCATTTCTTCGAGTATGTCAACTTCTTGCTTCAATTTGCTCCTACCCATCCCACTGAAGAAAGATTGCGCAAAAAATTTAAGAAAATTGGAGTGGAACCTGGAGCAGTATTTCCCCCAGAAGGTGTTTCTCAAGAGTGGCTAGATGCGATCGCATCCGGTCAACAGGCAGGAATAGACACTATTGATGAAACTGCCCAGGAAACTACATCATCCGCTGGCGTATTTGGAACGCGAGAAGAACTCAATAATGATTATCTCAAACGTGCAGTTGGATCCCTACTGGGTATCTACGGGAACTCAATAGCTGAGGCATTTTACCCAGGTTACATAGTAGATGAAAATGGAGAATTGCTTAATAGCGGGAACTATAATTATCTGTTACAGATTCCCCCAGAAGGCATACCTGCCCAAGCATTCTGGTCGGTGACCATATATGATGGAGTAACTCGTTATTTAATTCACAACCCGCTCGATCGTTACTTGATTAATTCACCGATGCTAGAAGAACTAGAAGAGAATGCAGACGGAAGCATCACCCTATATCTACAATACGAATCTCCTGGGACAGAAAAAGAATCAAACTGGCTTCCGGCACCGGATGGACCTATGTATGTTATCATGCGCATTTACATACCAGAAGAATATGTAATCAACGGTAGTTGGGAAGCTCCACCTATGGTCATTGCTGAGTAAAAATGTGTAGGAGATATTTGACAGGAATATTCGGATTAGTTCGGATTGCTCCCTAGTAAACATTTTTGCTGCTGTCCATCCTAAAGCTAGCTTTATCGCCCTTTGGGATGTGGCCTGAGATTGTGTTGTTAACCCATTTGATGAGGTTTTACCCATGTTCTTTAACCGTATTTTGAAGCCAATAACGCTCTTGCACTTTCTTTTTCAGAAAAATCCACTTGTAAAGAAGGCTAAAGAGCTAATCCTTTCTCTGTTGATTGCCATCCTTTGCTTGGCGATCGTTGCGCCCTCTGTCGCCCTGGCGGATGCCAGCGTTATCGGCCCAAACCCATTTATTGGTGATTTTGAAACCCATATTGGAACGCTTGAGTTCGAGTCAAATGGTTATCCAACTTCGGAAACCGTTGACAAGCTCTACGATGGGCGTTGCACAGTGACGAATGATTTGATATTTTTGATTGAATTGGATTGTGGATTAATCAATTGCTAGAATGATTAATTAATGGTTATTTTTAGTCAAAATCTAAACCAATTTTTGGCAATATCATTCCATAATGTGCAACCCCCTACGATGAGATGGATTTCCAGCGAGCTACCCAACTGTATTTATGGTCCGTACCTATGGTGAGTATGGCTGAATGGCAAGCTGCTCATGAAGAGACTTTTGGGATAGAAACGGGTGAAATTGTAGTTTACCAAACTTTCCCAGAAAAGTTAGGTATCCTCACCGCCAATGCTACGACACCCTACATCATTGGCTTCTTTGACCTGGCCAAAACTGGTCCTGTAGTTGTCGAAATGCCTGCTGGAGAAGCAGCCGGTTTTGCTGATGATATTTGGCAGCGTCCTATCGTTGACATGGGTCAAACCGGACCTGATGAGGGCTTGGGCGGTACCTACTGTATTTATGGTCCTGGTCAAAAGGGCTTAATCCTAAAGAATACTAAAAAGTGCGAATACCGCGTCCCATCGACCACCTTTAACGTATTTTGGGGTTTTCGCTCTCTCAACTCGGATAAAACCTAAAAAGCGTCGGGAGGAAGTTAGCCAGACCGTTTTAACGGCTGGTTGAATAACGACACGCGGGTAATAAAGCGAAGTAAAAATCTGCTATACTAGAAATGGCAAGTAAGAACAAGGTTTGTCGCCATGACAAGACCGCACTTTGCGGTGAAACTCCGGTGGACAGGAGACGGGGAATTAACTTCCTACGACGGCTGTTAGCTCCGCATTCCGCAGGAAAAGCAAGTAGGCAGCTAAAGCAGCGAGAAGATTGCTCCAACCAGTGCGAGTAAAACCACTCGTGAAAGCTAACAAAAAAAAGTAAACTGAAGAGCTACTTAATGCCCTGCGAATTTATCCCTTGGCACAACCAAGCGACAGTCCCGTTCCTATCAAGGATATTACCGATATTCAGTGGTCTCAGGTTCCCCGTCGTGGCCTTGCCTACTGGGAGCGCCTCGCAAACATCATCAGCCGCGAGCCCGTTCAAGAGCGCGATCGCCTGTTTATGGCTATGCTCAAACCCTTGGGCATTGAGAAAGTCGGTCTTGACGGCACTGTGACTTTTGCCCCTGACGAACGCCAGAAAGCAATCCTAGAGCAGGGTGCTTTGGTAGGAGAAGCCATGGCTCGGGTTAACGACTTCCAAAAGCGCAGCGAAGCGGCACATTATGCTGATGGTGTGCATTGGGAATTTGCTCTGATCCTTGACCCAAGTCAGGGTACCGAATACTACGATCAGCTTGATGAGCGGGCAGCCTGGTTTTACGAAGCTGTAACCGCCTCCTCCGGTATGGTAATTGATGAACCAGGTCAAGGGGGACAAGTTTACCTCGGTACTTATAAAGACAGCGATGGTAACTGGCTTGACGGTTCTAACACTTATAAAATGACCGTTCCTGCCAATCCTCCCATGGAGCAGTTTTGGTCAGTTACGGTGTATGACAACAATGCCCGCGTTTTCGTCGATACGGACACTGAAAAACCCGAGCGTTCCTCCAAAACAGATGACCTATATGAGAATGCTGACGGCACAGTTGATATCTACGTCGGTCCTCAAGAACCTACCGATCCTGACAAAGCCTCCAACTGAATTAAGAGCAACCCAGGAGAAGGCTGGTTTGCCTACTTCCGACTTTATGGCCCTACAGAAGACCACTTTAATGGAAACTGGGTTCTTAATGACTTTGTAAAGGTGACGGAAAGCTCAAGAATTTCAAAGTATCAAAAATGCCAAAGACGTAAGGCTATTGCAAGTCCTCAATGACTTTGTAAAAGTTGACGGAAGACTCTAAATTCCTCAGTTGACTGAAATTCTCTCTGGGAAAAGCTTTTAGGTCAAAAGTGCAAAATTAATATAACTTGAGTTAGACGACTTTGAAACGCTGGAAGCTTTAACTGACAAAGATTATGTTGTCAAGCTTCCAGCTTTTTTGGCAATAGGGGAATTACTTCCGCACTTTATAAACCCCGTAGGAAACCTCGCCAATTAGCACTCGCTTTTAAAGGCATGACTTTTAACTTCTAACTTCCGGGTAGCGACACTAGAGTTTCACCCCTCACCCCCGAAAGTTGGCGGCGGCAGCAGGCCAGTTTTTATTGGCACGGGCAATATTGCCTGGAATATCACGTTCCCAGCGATCGCGAATCCTTAAACTGAAATTGAGATATAGCTTCCCTTCGACAATGCTCCAGGCTTCTGGAACAATAGGAGCTGTGTATCCATTGGCAACGGCAAAAGCACAGAAACCACCATACTGCGGAGCATATTGCTCTGGGGAAGCTGCAAACAAATCACGATTTTTGGCACTGGAAAACCACCAGTTGACTCCCATCCAGTTGTGAGTAAATTGTTTATTTCCTTGGACAGGTTTACCTACTTGAAAATACGCAACTGGGTCAGTACCTCGAATGGCAACTCCGTTTTCCGCAAAAATCGGCTCTGTGGCATTGGCTATTTGAGATTCATCAGCCTTGTTGGAGGATACGGCAATAGCAGGTGATACGGGATCGGTGGATAGTTCCACTGATGGCTGAGGGGAATTTTTCGTTTGTAGGGAAGCACACCCTATGACCAACCCGAAACTAACTAAAGACAGGACAAAATATCGACGTTTCATATTAACTTTTTCTCAAAAGGATTTTGGGATTGCAGGCTCGACATCTTTAACTTAAGCTAGTCAACTGAGCAGGCTGTGAGAAATTCCTGAAACTGCTCTATAAAACTGATACAAAGCGTCACATAGTGTGACAACTTGAGGTTTACTTCCTGCTTCTACTGAGGCCGTCGGCGGTTGCTCATCCACAGGCATTCACGGTCGAGCCGACCGCATCTCTCAAATTTATACTTGCGTTTAAATCTCGATCTATTGACAAGCCACAGTCAGGGCAATCATAAATTCTCAGGCTTAACGGCATATCTTGAACATGACCACACCTACTGCAAGTTTTTGATGATGGAAAAAACCTATCAACTGCTACTAATTTAGAACCGTGCCATCGTGTTTTATATTCGAGCTGTCTCCGAAACTCATAAAAGCCTTGGTCGGCTATAGATTTAGCTAGCTTATGGTTAGCTAACATACCGCTAACATTCAAATCTTCTATGGCAACAACGCTGTGGTTTTTAGCTAAATATGTTGTCAATTTATGAAGTGCATCTTTGCGGATGCTAGCCACTCGTCTATGCAGCCTAGCTATCTTAAGTTGTGCTTTTCTCCAATAGACTTGTCGCGAAATAAAACCTTAAAGTGAAATGGGAAAATTCTGGTTTTCACTGATTAAATTATCCTGCCATTAAGTAGAAATTCCAGAGTCCAGCCACAGTGAACATGAAGCGATCGTCG
>NZ_JAAHGB010000098.1:0-20947 GCF_010672695.1 Okeania sp. SIO1H4 | reverse complement strand
GAGTTAGAAGAAATTCTGTTTGAGCGTTGTCAAGTTCTTTTAACACAGCAATTTGCAATCAAGGCTATAACCCAGTACCATTGGTGGCCGAAAATTCAGGTTTAATTACTCCGATGCTACCGGATTTGAGATCATAAGTCCGTTCGATTTACAACTTCTTCTCACTTAGATTAATGTGAGTTCGAGGGAGTCTAAAACCCTCATTCTTTACTATTAAGGCTAGAATAGTAGGAAATTCCCTCGGGTACAGTTTCTGAATTAAGTTGTAAAATCTCTATACTAGGTATACTTACCATCTTTATTTCCATAATTTAATTTAATGAGTTGCAATTCTAGAATTTTTCTAGAATTTTCATCGCTGCATTATGCCCTGGAATTCCACTAACGCACCCACCCCGTTTAGCTCCAGAACCACACAAGAAGATATTATCAAAGCCAATCTCCACGCCCCACATTCCCCGTTCTTCCTCTGATTCTACAAAAGGCCACGAAAGAGATTGATGGAAGACATGACCTGTGGGAATGCCCACTTCTCGTTCCACGTCCACTGGAGTCGCAATATCAACACAAAGTTGACCATTTTCATCCCGCGCTATACAATCTTTTATGGGATCTAATAAATATTGATTTACCCCATTAAGATACCTCTCCAATACTTTCTGTTTCTCTGTTTGATTGTCTTTAACAAATAAGCTATAAGGCATTTCCAACCCAAATAAAGTTAGGGTCTGATAACCTTCTGCTCTCAGAGATGGGGAAAGGATAGAATCATCTGTTAAACTATGACAATAAAACTCCCCTGGAGGATGTTCTGGTATCATTCCTTCACAAGCCATTTTGTAGCTCTCAATGATGTTTTGATAACCCTCGTTGACGTGGAATGTTCCAGTAAATGCTTCTACAGAATCGTAATCTGCTTTCAAACGAGGTAACTTCCTTAAAACCATATTAATTTTGACAAAAGATCCTTCATCTTTGGGATCGTTGGGAGGATTATACCCACTCAACAGTTGCGAAAGTTTTTTCGGGGCAAGATTAACTAAGACATATTTTCCACTGATATAGCTTTCTTGGTTATTATGTTGAAACTTTACGGTGGCTTGCTCTTCTTCTGGCTCTATTTTTGTAACTTCAGCATGGTTGAGTATCTCCACACCATTTTTTTTGCATTGAGCAACAAGTTCCTCTGTCAGTTTCCCCATACCACCCACTGGAACGCACCAATCTCCTGTACCATTGGCAATAATATGATAAAGAAACGTCCGATTCTGTTGTAAGGAAGAGTCATGGGGATGGGTAAAGGTGCCAATCGTTCCATCTGTGAATACTAAACCCCGCACCAAATCACTTTGAAAGAATTCTTCAATAGCAACTCCCAAGGGTTGCTCCATAAATAGCTGCCAGGCTAGCTTTTCTTCTTCTGTTTGAAAAAGCTTTTTAATTTCTTCTCTAGTCTGCATCGGTTCAAGCAATGAATGCCAAAGATGCTTTCCTAGAGATTTTTGTAATTGATGGAATTTGAAATAGTTTTGGTACTCTTCTGAATTTCCGGTGAGTTGTTCAAAAGATTTCTTAGTAATTGCTTCATCACTATTACTAATCAGTAAACCTTCATGCTTTCCATCTTTTTCGTATGGAGTAAAGGAAGCAGGATTTCTTTGTCGGAATTTAAAATCTAAATCTAGATCTGAGATAATTTTTTGTGGCAGCATTCCCACTAGATAAGCATAAACTGAGAGTTTCGCTTCAATACCCGGAAATAGTTGGCGGGAAACAACTGCTCCTCCTACTTTATCGTGTTTTTCTAGAACTAAAACAGATTTACCCGCTTTGGCAAGATAACAGGCTGCAATTAGTCCATTGTGTCCACCACCGACGATAACAACATCGTAGTTTTTTTGTATGTTTGAATATGGCATGATTTTCTCTACTTATTGGGTAATTTCAGTTATCAGTACCTCTGGCTCAACCCAGAAGCTTGAAATAATGAACCAAATATTTTTTTAATTCCTTTAAAAGGGAAGGCTTTATATAGAATCCGGGTAATTACTATAGCTTGCGTCATTGCG
This sequence comes from Okeania sp. SIO1H4, assembly GCF_010672695.1. NCBI lineage: Bacteria > Bacillati > Cyanobacteriota > Cyanophyceae > Oscillatoriales > Microcoleaceae > Okeania > Okeania sp. SIO1H4. The sequence goes on along the minus strand of NZ_JAAHGB010000098.1, from coordinate 18,878 downwards.
ACTGGAACGGAGTGGAAGCAAGCAATCTCCGTGTACCCCTGAGATTGCTTCCTATCGTCGCTGCGGACGACTGTTCAACCGGATTCTATACGGCGGATGTCAAGTCAGTTAGGTACACCTGTCACAGGCATCTTGCCTGTGTTACAAAGGTATTATCTTTAACATTTGTACCTCACTATCCTTGAAAATGCTATATTATATCATGTCCGGATAATCAGTGATCAAAAAACCTTTTCCCTTCTAACCTTTTCTTTCCTTCTGCCTCCTGCCTCCTGCCTTCTGCCTTACCTCCTCCAAAGTATAAGTATTCAACTGGACATGATATTACACCTTATTTTTTGGTCAAATATCAATATAGGAAGGATCTAGCCGATTAAGCAAACGGCGATTAGCTTCCCATACGAGTTGGAATTCTTTGTTGTCCTGTAGGAATGGACCCTCGAACTGCTTTGCTGTATGTTCGCAAATCTCAGGTGATGGTATAATCGGTTTGGCGTTGCTATTTAACACATTAACCTGAATTTCGCAAGCCTTATTCAGGTAGTACATATAGTAAAATGCCTCTGCAACTGTTTCACCTACAGTTAAAAGACCGTGGTTACGGAGGATTAAACATTTCTTGTCTCCCAGAGATGCCACAAGTCTTTCTCGCTCATCAAGGTCAAGTGATATTCCCTCATAATCATGGTAGGCAACTCGATTATAAAATTCCATAGAAATTTGGTTAAGAGGCAACAAACCTTCTTCCATCGCCGCAACTGCCATACCACTAACAGTATGGGTGTGGATGATTGCATGGGCGTTAGGGCAACCTAAATGAATAGCACTGTGTATCGTAAATCCTGCTGGATTTACTTCCGCATCTGCCGAATTAATTTTGTTGCCATTTGCATCCACTGGAACCAAATTTGATGCACATATTTCGTCAAACATCATACCATAAGGATTAATGAGGAATATTGGTGGCTCCTCTTTAATGCGCACGGAAATATGGGTGTAGATCATGTCTGTCATCCCATAGTAGTGAATCAAGCGGTAAGCAGCAGCAAGATCGATGCGCAAATTTCGTTCTTCTTCGGAATAAAAGCGAGTTATGGGATTATTTAGGTTAGAACTTTTTGTCTTGACATTCATGGTTTAGTTTTTTTATATTTTCATTAATTTAGTAGTTACCAAAGAATTAATAATTAATAATTAATAATTAAAGAATTCAGGTTTAAAATCTTCCCTTTTAAGGGAAAAAAGACAATATTTATTATATTCAATCCTCTCGGTTTTAACCAGAGGTAATTATCAATCATCAATTATACATTAATCAAAAAAACATCATAATACACGAAATTTAATTAGCATGAAACAAATTTACTTTTAGAGATTAAATCACCATCCTTAAGGTCAGTTAATTTATAACCAAAGGAAGTTAAAGTATCATTGCCTTTAGATGTTACAGCGGATTCCAGGTTTATGAGGTACATTCAATAATTAATAATTAATAATTAATAATTAATAATTACCTCTCCTTGAAAAGAAGAGGATTGACTCAAAGGAAAAATTTTTCTTGTTTCTCCTTTAAAGGAGAGGCTTTAAACCTTAATTTTTCGGTAACACTAAATTTTTAAATAGTTTTCCCGCGCTGTCTCGTGAGAGCAGCGTCGGGAGGATGTCAATCGGGCTTCATATCACCCGGTCAGCCGAATACATTTTTTGATCCTTCATCCAGATGTTGTACATGGCCTACGTTGAACAGAGCAGTCTGTTCTAGACCTGTATTAACTTGGTACTTTAACTCAACTACGTTAAATCTCGGCTCATGCGGATCTCGGCTAACACTAATTGTTCCCACTACCCGATCGCCCGGCGCAACTTTTAAGCTCTCTTTGAGGGGGTATAATTGCTGTCCCCAATGGCTGTAAGTTTTTCCAGGCCCAGTATCGAGAACGACTCCGTTGGGAAAATCTGTGGTGAACCAGCCGAGAAACCCTTTAATTTCAGCGTGTTTGCTGATAGTGTACTCGAAATCCTGGCTGAACTGGACGAGTATGGTCGGATCGACTGTGGCACAGTCAAACTCAAGCACTTTCTGTGGTGCTGAGGCGAGATCGTCTGGGGACAAGTAGTTGACGCGCATACTATTTGTCAAAAAGTAGTCTGATAAGTCCTGAAGCACCTCCGAAGTGAAACCGGAGTAGTCCACATCAAGACTCTGAAGATTACTAACCGTTTCCTTCCATTCTGCTATCTCTTTTTCCAACTTTAACTTGACAACATTGGTGCGATCGCTATCATTCCCTGGTGCGTACAGTCCAAGGAGAATTGTGGCACGGGAAGGCAACATCAATCCACCTGGTTTTAGCCATTTGTCGCGAGCATATGCCACGCTATCAAACATCGATTCTTTGAGCAAAAAGCAGCCCATCCATTCGCTGACAATTACATCTACGGGTTCAGGTATTTCCACTTCCTCTACTTTTGAGTTGAGAATTGTCACGACATCTGACACATTTGACGACTGAACTAAGCGTCTAGCAAGTTTAGCTGCATTACTGGCGTCCACAGCATAAACTTGTTTTGCACCGGCTTTAGCCGCCCAAACAGCTAATACACCTGTTCCAGTACCGACATCAAGGACGACCTTGTCCGCAATCATTTCCGACTTGTTCTTGAATATCGCCGAGTGATAGGCTTCCATCCTTGCCATATCTTCTAGCATGATTTTGTGCGCTCGCATTGAGCCATACAAATCAAAATATTTGAAAGCCCTCTCGGCTTCGGGAAGTTGTGTTGGTTCCATAAAATAGCTCCTTTCTTGTATAATTAAGGTGAATTTATACCAATTTTATAAATGTTTGCTACAAATATTAATACTGTTTCTAGTAGTCAATAGTCAGTAGTCAGTAGAAGTAGTTATTATTATCATTTTTTGCCCTCAAACAATCTATTTGAACAAATATGCATCTGACTTAAACTATTTTAGTTGACTAAACTATTCGTAACATTATTTTTTCACGCTTGGTATTAGTTGATCGTCAAAGAGTCTTTCTTTGGCATAGACTTAACCACTATTGAGCAAACACCAAATTAAGACTTAGTAACCCCGGTTTCGATCAATTGCATTCTTCAACGGTCTTCCCTCGCGACTGCAATTGATTGCATCCAGAATACTAACGGCAAACTCTTCAGCCGGACCTATAGCAGCAATATGGGGGGTGACTATAATGCGCGGATGAGACCAAAAAGGATCGTCCTTGGGCAAGGGTTCTTGATGGAATACGTCCAAACAAGCCCAGGCAATTTGGCCGGAATCTAATGCACTCAATAGATCGGCTTCTACCAAGTGCTTGCCTCGACCGACATTAATTAAGTAAGCCCCGGTCGGTAAAGCTGAAAACGTTTCATGGCAGAGAATACCCTGAGTTTCCGGCGTTAGGGGCAGCAAACACACGATCAGCCGACATTTGCTCAAAAAAAGCTTAAACTGTTCATGACCGTGAAAGCACTCCACTCCGGGAATTGCTTTGGGGGTTCTACTCCATCCCCGCACAGGAAACCTCATGGGTGCAAGCTTTTTAGCCACCGTCGAACCGAGATTACCCATTCCCAAAATCCCTATTGTAAAGGATCTAGCATCTTGTGCCGGTAGATATTCCCAGCGTCGCGATCGCTGCAATGCCTGATACTCTATAAATCGCCGTTGAAAGAGCAAAACAGCAAAAGTAACATACTCAACCATTTCCAATGTTTGGTTCTCTGAGATTAGACGCACAATCGGGATGCCATCGGGCAGGTCAGGGTCTACTAAAATCCCTTCTACCCCAGTTCCTAGGGATATAATCAGCTTCAAATTGGGAAATCTTTGCATCACTCCCAGTGGGGGACACCATGCCAGCACAATCTCAATCTCTTCAGGTTTCCCGCATTCCGGCCAGATTCGCAAATCTAGATTGGGCTTGCGTTTTTTCAATTCTGCCATTAATTGTGCAAATAATTCCTCTAAATCAATGTTTGCCAGTAGTAGTGCTGTCATATTCATTTGCATTTGCCGTTAACTCAAGCTTAAGCTCGAAACACCAAGGGAATGCGATCGCAAGTGTTCAGGGTTGACTTTTGCAAGGAATTCTGCTATCCTCCTTACTCCCTCGGACACATCTTGACCGCTTTTAGTAAAGTTGACGCGCAAAAAACCAGGGTCGGTTTCAGCAAAATCCTTTCCCGGAGCAGTAGCAACTGCATAATCTTTGGCGAGTATCGATGCTGCTGTCATGGAGTCCATCCCTTCAGGGAGTTGTATGATGCCATAAAATCCAGCTTGGGAATTTCTGAGTGCTGGGACAGAGTAGCGATCGCAAGTGGCCAAGAAAAAATTGTGCCAGGGACGCAAGTAGCTTTGATGAGCCTTTAGCAGAACCGACGCTCGCTCTAGCAGTCTTTCTGCCAACAGTTGTCCGATCAGATTCGGGCAAATATTCAACAAGACTTTCACACTCTCGGCAGCTTCAGCATGGCTTGGCGGTATAATCAGAAAACCGATACGCAATCCCGGAACGGCAAAGGACTTGGAAAATCCATTGACAACGAAATGTTCCCCAGACAGTTGCGTCCCACTGGGAGCGAAATCCCCCGCAAAGGTCATTAACTGGTAAACTTCGTCGAAAATGACTGGAATACCGAATGAAGCAATTTCTGCTAGTCTTTCCAAACTAGCTATATTTCCGTGGGGATTTCCCGGAGAGTTGACGATTATGGCAGCGGTTTTGGCATTTATCAAATCCGCCAGTCGGTGAGGTAAGAGGTTAAACTCTGCATCCAGGGGTGCCGATATTGGAATGCCACCAAACATCTTCACAATTCGCGGATAGGCCGCATATCCGACTGCTGGTATAATGACTTCGCTACCAGGGCGCACCAACAGCCCCAGGGCCAAGACTAATGCACCAGTCGCCCCATCAGTTATCAATATCTGTGACACTGGGAGTTCCACACCTAAAATAGAGGCGTAAAAGCTGCTAATTTTTTCCCGCAGTGATATCTGTCCGCCAATATCCCCGTAACCTAGTACTTTTTCTAGATCTTTTGCCTGTAAAGTCAGGTCAACATATTTTTGAATCGGGAACTCCGATTGACCAAAAGCTAGAGAAATGGGTGGGCAGTGGGATTGGTTTCGAGCTAACAGAGTCGAAATCTTGTCAATTCCCATGGGCGGAAATGTCAGTATTGGGCTTGGCATGGATTAAAGGAAGTTATGGGACTATTTAGGTTAGAAACAGTTTATTTTTTTATGTTTTCATTAGTTTAGTAGTTACGAAAAACATTATAATACACGATATTTAATTAGCATTCAACAAATTTACTTTTAGAGATTAAATCACCATCCTTAAGGTCAGTTAATTTATAACCAAAGGAAGTTAAAGTATCATCACCCTTAGCTTTTATCAGTGAATAAAGACCATCTAGAAAAGTTTTTGAATAGCGGGCTTGGGAATCTACAAAACGCATTGTGTATGCCATTCTTGATTGTAATTTTCCTTCCAGGAAAGGGACACTTCTATGCCAAACAAATTTGTCTAATAAAAGAGCATCACCTACTTCAAAATCATCTTCTACTTTATTTTTCTCTAAAACTAAGTTTTCCAGTTTAGAAGCGTAGAAAAAATCAACATAATTAAAATCTTCGGTTTGACAAAATTCGGCAAAATCTTGGTGTTGTATTAGTTCGTACCGGAGAGCATAGTACCCAAAGGTAGGATAAGCCTTTCGAGGTACATATGCCATGCCTCCATGTTGCCCTTTGGTGTTAATGGGAACTAGGGGTATCCAAATAGAATAGGCTAAATCTTCTGGTTTAATAAAGTTGAAGCTCACTAAATCTAGATGGAATGGAAATCCTTTTCTACTTGGTTTTAATTCAAATCCCAAATCTTGGGTAAAGATTAATTCATTGGCGATTAATTGCTTGAGGGTATTTTTAAAGTTTTCCTCAGAATAGATTTTTTTTGTTACGGCATTTTCCAGCTCGTAACCCATTCTGGAAAAATCACCACCGTAAGATTCGGGAACTTTTTTTACTTGATTGGATTCGGCTGTTAGATACCTTAATTTATCGATGGCTTCATCTGTAAACAGTTTTTTGAGTTTGATAAACCCATTCTCAGCAAAAGAGTTTTTTTCTTCTGGGGATATAGTGATTTTGTTGACTAGCAAAGACATAAGCTTTTCAGAATTCAGGATATAGGATTTAGGCTTTGGTAAATTAGGGTATGATTTGTATTTTTTGGTAATTCCTAAACTATTGAATAACAAATATTTGAGATTGTTCAATTTTTATTTTCATACCTTGATTTAGCAACGCCGGATTTATAAATTTAGAATAAGTTATACCAATTCACTTTAAGGATGTCACAAATAGTTTAAAACTTTAAATGTCAAATAATTGCATTAAACTGTTATTTTATCAAAGTTTTTAGCCTATCAAATCTGGTATTCTTAATTCTCAATTCTCAATTCTCAATTTAGTGAAACGGTATTAGTTATCAACAAACTTACTTTTAGAGATTAAATCACCCTCTTTCAGATCGGTTAATTTATAACCAAAGGAAGTTAAAGGATCGTCCCCCATAGCTTTCACCATGTAATTAAAATCATCAAGAAACTTTTTCCCATAGCGAGCTTGGGAATCTACAAAACGCATTGTGTATGCCATCCTCGAAGGTAACTTTCCTTCCTTCAGAGGAACACTCCTATGCCAAACAAATTTGTTTAGTAACAGAGCATCACCTACTTCAAAGTCATCTTCCACTTTATTTTTCTCTAGAATCAATTCTTCCACTTTGGAAGCATGGGGAAAATTGAAAAATTTAAAATCTTCAGTTTGACAAAATTCGGCAATATTTTCGTGTTGTACTAATTCATAAATAAGGGAAAAATAACCAGAGGCAGGATAAACTTTTTGAGGTACATATGCCATCCCTCCATGTTGTTCTTTGGTATTAATGGGAGCTAGGGGTATCCAAAGAGAATAGGCTAAATCTTCTGCTTGAATAAAGCTGAAACTCGCTACATCCAGGTGAAAATAATATCCTCTTTTGTTGGGTGTTAATTCAAATCCCACACTTTCGGTGAAAGTTAATTCATTCTTGATTAATTGCTTGATAGTGTATTTAAAGTTTTCCTCAGAATAGATTTGGTGGGTGACAGCATTTTCTATTCCGTAACCAATTCTGGCAAAATCCCCAGTATAATATTCAGGAGCTTTGCCTATTAGCTTAGAGTTGTAAGTCAGCTCCCGTAATTTATCTGTAGCTTCCCTGGTTAATAGTCTGTTTAGCTTGATGAATCCATTCTCCCAAAAGAATTCTTTATCAGCTTGGGATAATGTAATTTTGTTTATTAATGAAGACATTTTTTGATTAGGTAATTGATAGCAAGGCAAAAAATCTTATATCAAATCCGGAAAATCAACTTTAATATCGTAGGTTGGGTTAGCGACAGCGTAACCCAACACAATGAGGATGTTGGGTTTCGTACCTTAACCCAACCTACAATGTCCGATATTTTTCTATAAGTATTCAAGCGGATTTGATATTATTTCTATGATTTAACAAGTTATATCAATCATGGTGTTAGATTCTAAAACTTTGAGATGCCAATTAGTAACTTCTTCTCCTGGTATTAAAATAGGACTTCCTGGGGGAACTTTTTTAATCCAACAACTACTGATTTTACCCAATGCTTTCTCTATTGGTAACTTTTGTTTCCTGCAAAAAAAAGCATCCTTGGGTAACATTTTCATTACGGGATTACGACAATAATAACAATCAGGTAAAATCTGTTTTATTGGTTTTTCCATCAGAATGGGCACAACTTTAGCCAAAGTTTCTCTCATAAATTGGAAATCTTGTCGATCATGATGAAAAGAGAAAATTAATAATAATCCCTCCTCTCCAGCAAATTCTCCATCAATCCCCTGTTCGTACAAAAGTTCTTCTAACTCCGAACCCGTAAGGCGATCGCTCTTTAAATAGATTTTCAGCGGATCGCTAACTTGGGGGTCATAAGTTAACACCTTGCCGTAATCATCCAATTGACTGCGGAGGCGATTGCACTCTTGAATCGCTTGGTCAAATAAAGCTTTGCCTGATTCAGAATACCCCCTGTTAATAGCATCTTCAAGACTCAGCATCAACAAATTACTGCGGGTAGTGGTTTCAAATAAAGGCAAAACCCCCATTACTTGTTCGGTGCTAAACCGCGAAGATTTAGGTAAATGTAACAAAGCAGTTTGTACTAAACTTCCGGCATATTTGTGCATACTATGGGAAACTATATCTGCACCAACACTAATTGCTGATTGCCATTGTTCGTCGAGGAAGGGAAAATGACTACCGTGAGCTTCATCTACTGCTAAAGTTATCTCATGCTTCTGACAATAATTAGCGATGGTGGCAAGATCGATAGTTACCCCTTCATAACTCGGATGAGTTAGTAACAGTGCTGATACGCCACTTGTTTCTAAAGCAGTAATTACCTCATCAGTAGTTGGCATCAGGGATTCAGAATCAATAAAATAAGGTTCTAATCCTGCTAAGATGATGCCGTTTATGGTGGAAATATGACTATTGAGGGCGATCGCAACTTTTTTATACTGAGTACCTAGTAAAGCACAAGTAGTTAAAACTCCTTGACTACCTCCTGCTGTGAGCCAGAAAGTATGTTTTGTGCCATACAGCTTAGAGAAATGCTTCTCTATATTTTCAGTACGAGGACGAGTTAAAAATGGTGCATCATATTGGTAAATTTCTTCACTCAGACGATGACCATTACTTTTAATACCTTGATGAGCAGGAGTATAGAGGCTAATCTGAATATCCTGATTGTGGGATGCAATTAACTTATAAGTAGGAGATATTTGATTCATCGTCTAGAATAACGGCTTCTAATTCAGTGATATATCAGGATTTACAATATTGTAACAATTTCTTGACTTAATTTATTTAGCAACTCTGTTGTAACCAAAATTATCTTCACCTCTTAATAGAATTGCTTTCCAGTTATCCAACTTAACTTTTTTAACATTAGAAACTGTTAGATCGAAGCCATCCTTCAGGATCTTTTCAGTATATGCCTTAGTGTCTGGTCTAATTATACGACCAACAACAGACCATCGAGGCGAGTCTGTTACATTATCCGTTGAACCGTGAATTGTTCGTTCACAAAAAATTATGCACTGCCCAGCTTTTGCTTCAAGTAACTTGATATCTTTTTGACCGATTGGATAATCAATCTCTACTCCATATTTACCATATACCCTTCCTTCCTTATTAGTATTGTTGTGTTTAACTGGATAAATTTCCCGTCGAGAACAAGGAACAAATTGCAGGCAAGATTTTTCTTTTGGTGCATCAGTAAGGGCGATCCAACAAGTTAACTGAAAAAGCTCTTCTACGTTTAGAGGTTGTAGGAATGATTCTTTCATATCAAAATTTAGCCAGGTACTGGTTTGATGCCACTTAGAGCCTTTACTATAAGGAGGAGTCCAAAAAAAATGAGTCATCCATAGAAGAAGATCTTGTCCAAGCAGTTGAGCGCAACGTTCGGTAATCGCTGGATTCTGGAATAAATTTAGAAGGATTGGATCTTCTAAATGACGATTATATGCATTTAATTGGTCGATAACCGATTTTTTTGCTTCAATCAAAGCTCCGGCATCGCCACCCTTAACATTTTCTCGATCGTCTGTTATTTTGTAATCCTGTCTAGCATAGGAAAATATTTTCGATTCCTTATTTACAGCTAAGTCTACTAAATGTTCTTTGATTCTTACCATTTCCTCTTCTGAATAGCCCAGATCGAAAGGACCTATATAACCATTTTCATGGAAAGCTCGAATGTCTTCTTGAGTTAATTGATACTTAGCATCGACGCTTACTATTGGTTTATAAGATGCTGGTTCTTGCATCTTACAGTAATAATTAAAAAATAACTTTTTTCCACCTGATTTGAATGCTACCCAAAACATATGATTATTCCACCCTGTAGGCAATTTATCCATCAAACTTTTAGGTAACAAGGGCTGAAGAAATTTCAGTTTGACCAGTACAAAAACAAATACCAGCTTCAGACGATACAAAAAGTGCGGTTCGTAAATCATATTTTTTAAGCTTTTGATTTGACTAATCAACTAAGTTTTATATTCAATTACAGAAAAATCGGCTTGAGTTGGGGTATGGGGCGAATTGTACTTTCTACTGCAATCCCATTGCGTAAGGCCAACAGTAATCCTGTCGCCTCCATGTAGCTATTGACACGATATATCTTGTGTCCCTGAGTTTCAATTTGTAGTTTTTCAGGAGTAATATCGTATTTAGTAGTATTATCTTTGACTAAAATTATGGGAACCCCTTGGTCTAGAGACGCTAAGAAAGGTATATTTCCCACTGTAGTTTCTGGCATTACCACTGCGGAAATATTCTCTACGGATATCCTAGTTTCACCTGCTGCTACAGGAGTATCAAATCTTACGGGGCGAGGAGAATTAATTAAACCATTCATGGGAGAACAAAGATATGCACTAGAAATTAATTCTGCTCCATCTCTGGGATCTACTAATTTACCAAATCCCGTATGTTCCCACTCTAATAATAATGGAGCATGGGCAGCAGTAAAGGGATAAAAATTAGTCGTCATGTGGGTCAGAATTGCTTCCGCACCCCCCCAGGGATTGGCAATAGATTCTCCTCGGTAGTAAGCTTGACGCACTTTGTCATCTACTTGCAAAGTGGTCATTAAAGCTACTGCTCCAACGGCAGAATTTTCCACCACATCTAGAGCTTTTATCAACTCATCCATACCTTTAAATTCCCCAGAAGCATTACCATACTGGGAATAGGTACAGGTGGTTTCAACAGAACCACCCGTTACAACTACAGGGTCGATATTAATTCCTCCCACAGCACGCAAGCCATTTAGAGCGTTAATAACATTGTTTAAAAATCGCTCATCTCTTGGCTTTTCAATAATTGCTGCAATGTTTTTGCGTTTCTCAGGAATTACTCCAATATTACCCAGTAGTAATTGACAAATCAGATTTCCTTCTAAATAAAGAACATTATCCTGAGCAAAATAGATATCCGATGCTGTAACTGCATTGGGATTTGTTACCAGATAGTCACAAGCGGTTGCTAACAGATTGGTACTGGGAGTAGCGTCTCCCGCAAAACCACCAATTTCTGCTCTAACTCCTGTAGGAATAATACTAACTGCTACAAACGGCTTATTAGAAACTCGCTGACGAATATTAATGTCTAGTAATGATGACCAAACTGGCTTTCTGTCTGTATCGATAAAGCTTGATTCAAAGGTGAGGATATCTCCTTCAACTTTCGTTAAAATTAAGCGAATGGGAATGCCTGGTAAGGGAAATTGCCCAATTTATTGGGCAATTTCCCTCCAGGTGCGCTGTTGTGGAGGACATTGAATTTCAAAGTCTTTGGTATATACTTGAGACATTAACTAAACGTTTTAAGATTAACTTGAAGCAACATAAATAATTATAATCTAAAGTCAACTAAATAATTACAAGTTGAGGAAAAATTTCTTGATGCTCCTGCAACCAACAAAAAAAAGTTGTAATATCATGTCCGCTTGAATACTTACATGAAAACTGCTATAAATTGGAATTTGTCTTCCCAATACCCAATCTCAGCTTTTAGCGGATTGGGTTTGTTGAACGATTGTCATATTCAATCGCCCAGGGAATAGAGATAGCGATAAAAGTCAGAGTGCTGGAGAGACTAGAGACAATATTGGCATTAGTGATTTTTGCGTAACCGCTGAATAATTCGGGGTAAATCGTTCAATGACAAGCCTCAAATGGAGTAAAATCCTTCTCGAATAGGTAGTCCGCCCCCATTTATTGAGCGGTTACATTTTTGCTATGATTTTTTTTTGGGAAATTGGGTTTGTATTAGATACCACTAAGGTATTGGCATCTGTCTCCAACAAACCCGGTTTCTTGTAACACCAGAGTGATTATTTCATAGTTTGATTCACCAACACCACAACATTTACCTTTGGAAAACGTAAAACTTATTGGATTGATCAACCCCTAGAGACTTAAACCCGACTTCAGTAAATGAATTAATCATTTCTATTTCATCGAAAACGACCAATTTTACAGATTGACGTGAAAGTATTTTTTCCTCATTGGAAAATGTATACCACTTTGTCATATAGTCACCTGAATAGTTGATTTCTTGAGAGTAAGTAATATCTTCTGATATTGCTTTTGAATAGTTCTTGTGTTCTCCCTGAATTGAAATAATTAGTAATCCATCGTCTTCTAAGAGATTGTAGAGTTTACGCAGTAGGCTAAGATGATCTAACTTATCATCGCAGTAACTATATAATCGATACTGCCCGCTATCTTGGTGTGAAATACAGATAGTACCACCACTAGAAATGATAGATTGGAAGGACTCATTTTCTGGATAGTCTCTAATGTCTAAATTTAATAACTTGACATTGTAATCTGACAACCTACGCCGAGCTTTGACAAGCATTTCTTCAGAAAAGTCTACTCCTGTGATCTCGTAATTCTGAACTTGCAGCATTTGTTCAGTAAGTAAACCAGTTCCGATACCCACATCTAAGATTTTTGTTCTGCTTCCTAAGATAAGTGCCAATGAGTTAACAAAAGCTTGATGATCGTAATAACCTGCTTGCATCAATAAATCATAAAATTGAGCAAGTTCTATGTATTCATTCTGCTTTCTAATAGTAGCTGAAGAAGCTTGATCTATATTCGACATATTTTTGTTAGTTCCTATTCAGTAAATTGTACGTTGTGGTAGCGATAGTCTGGAAGTTCCAGATTCGAGGGGAGTAGTGGAATCGATAGGATAAGGGGTTCGTCACCCAGATATACAACTGCCTGAGAATACATGGTGTCGTTGTTAGGTGCGCCACCAAGCAAGTTGGTGGGATGAATCCTTCAGTTTCCGGAGGTAGATAAATTGGTTGACCGTACCCTCATTCAATATTAGGTGATGCTTGTAAGCTCTTGGCATATAGCTCTTGATTGATTGCATTTGAACTGGTAAGTCATGACAAAAAGTTTTTGATAATTTAGAATCAAAATTAACCCAAGATAGCAGACAATCAGGATATTTTCAATATTTATTAATATTTGTCTAACTTTGTTCAATTATTCGGCTTCAGTAGTTAGCCCCAAGAAAAGGCATAGATAAATGCCTGCACTCCGAGGGTATATGCGTATTCTTCTTCCTAATCAAAATCGGATTTTCTATTTACAAAAGGCATGGGGATAACCTCATAACAAAAGACGATCTATTGAAAAACATCAGTAATACCAATTTAATAAATGTTTGCTACAAATAGCTAGGGTACTTTTTAGGAGTCAGGAGTCAGGAGTCAGGAGTCAGAATGAATTGCTTCAATACCATTTTTTAAGCCGTAAATCATCTTTTTTCTCAAAAGGACATCTCCTGTAAAATATTTTTATCGCCCTTACTATTCGTAACATTCTTTTTTCAAATTGGTATAAAACCTTGTGAAAAAGGCCAATACAAATTCAAGCTATGTCCCAAACCACAATCTAAAGTAGCCTTGGGATGAGCTTGTGTTATTGGGTAATTCAAAGACCTTAAGGTTAGTTTAGCGGTAAGCTATCTCTGTGAATAATCAAAAATTATAACTTTCTCAGCTATAGAAATTAAATAATTTATTTTCAAAACATATTAGTTTTAATTATTAAGTCACTTATTGCCAAAGATATAGCAATGAGCGCTGGTATATTTACAAATTGCAGGAGATGCCCAATAGCTAAAAGTCTTATATTATAGGCAATTTATCCCCCCAGATGAGCTGTTGCCTGTTGCCTGTTGCCTGCGCACAGCGCTATATTATCAGTAAATGTTCCTTGATTCTAAACTTTTGATAGATGGATTAATGACCAAAAAATAAGGTCTCAAGGCTTCCCTTTTAAGGGGATAAAAAAATAAACTTCAGTATTTCAAGGTTCTGATTTCAGCCGGAAGTACTGATAACTGATAACTGAAATGACCATTACTTATACATTTTGGGGAAAAGGTGGTACGGGTCGAACTACTATCGCATTTGCCACTGCTAAACGATACGCTAGCCAAGGTAAATGAGTCTTATATCATGTCCGGTTAAACAGTGATAAATAAATAACTACGGAGTCCTCAGGAGTCAGTCCTCAGGAGTCAGGAGGAAAGAGGTAATAAAGAAGAACAACAGGAGAAGAAGGAGAAAGTTTTTTTATAACTAATTATCCGGACATGATATTATTTGTAGGACAAGAACCTGCTTCGACATTATGAATTTTCCTGATGGTTATAACTCTATTATTGGCGAGCAAGGAGTGAAACTATCAGGAGGACAAAGACAAAGAATAGCGATCGCCCGAGTTTTGCTAAAAAATCCAAATTGTCATTTTAGATGAAGCAACTTCAGCTTTAGATTCTGAGTCAGAAAAATTAATTCAAGAGTCTGTAAAGAATCTTTTTCAAGGACGTACTAGCTTGGTTATTGCTCATCGACTTTCAACTATTTGTGATGTAGATTTAATTGGCAAACTTACTTTTAAACTACCGTATGTAGGAGCAAATGGCCATTCGTCCTGACTACTAGAAACAACCGTGCGTATTTGTAGCAAACATTTATCAAATTGGTATAAGAGGATAAAGTGAAAGATAAAAAAATTGAAAATACAAGAGAAATATTATCAGAAACAGAGCAAGATTTTATTAAAAAATCTCAATATATAAAGCCTAAAGTTAGCAAAAATAATAACTTCCGCTCTGTATCAAATATGTTGAGTAAAAAATTTCAATCTCCCTTACAAGCACCAAAAGTTGACAATCCAAACAAACAGGAAAAAATAGATAATATCTCTCAAGGTAGTAGCGGAAAAAACAACAGAAAAAGCACAAAGTTGGTTGTAGAAAAAATTGCCAGAACAGTTAATATAAAAAATATCAAAGAAATTTTAGGTCGTCGTAAATTTTGGTTAGGATTAGGTGGTGTCGGAATAGGTAGTATGATCATTTATGGTGGAATAACTTGGCTGAAATTAAAGCAAAGTTTACCAGATATTGCCGATATTTCTTCCTATAGTAGAGACGGCACTTTAACAATAAAAGCCGCCGATGGTAAAATTATCCAACAAACAGGACCTGCTACCAGAGAAAAAATTAAATTAGAAGATATTCCTGCTCCCTTAGTTCAAGCTTTTATTGCTATTGAAGATAGACGCTTTTATCAACATACAGGAGTTGATTATCAGGGAGTTATTCGAGCACTTGTTTCCAACTTAATTGCCAGAGATGTTGTGCAGGGAGGTAGTAGTATCACACAACAGTTAGCACGGATGGTTTTCCTAGATATGGAACAAACTATCTGGCGTAAACTCCGAGAAGCAATGCTAGCTTGGAAAATGGAGCGGGAGTTATCCAAAGAAGAAATTCTAGAATTATATCTGAATATAGTCTATCTCGGTTCTGGTGCTTATGGAGTGACTGATGCTGCCTGGGTCTACTTTAGTAAACCAGTTTCGGGACTAAGTTTAGCAGAAATGGCAACTTTAGCAGGTTTGCCACCAGCACCCAGTGAATATTCACCCTTAGTAAGTCCAGAAGCAGCTAAAAATCGTCGAAATATCGTGTTGGGGGTAATGCAAGAAGCAGGTTTGATTTCTCAACAGAGAGCTGAGATAGCGATCGCTAAACCAATAGAAGTACAACCCAGTGCGCCAAAACGTTTGATAGTTGAAGCTCCCTATTTTGCTAACTATATTCAGAAGGAGTTACCGAAATATGTTTCTCAAGAAGTCATAGAAGCAGGTGGTTTGACAATAGAAACTACATTGGATCGCAATTGGCAAGAAATAGGGGAACAGGTAATTCAAGATGCTGTTGATATTGATGGTGCTCGCCAAAGATTCGATCAAGCAGCATTAGTCGCCATTGAGACTACCACCGGGGAAGTTAAGGCGTTGGTAGGAGGTCGAGATTTTGCCGAGAGCGAATTTAACCGCGCTATTCAAGCACAACGTCAACCAGGTTCGACTTTTAAAAGTTTTGTTTATGCTGCTGCAGTTGCTGCTGGTTTTCCTCCCACTGATGGTTATCGAGATGTACCCTTTACAGTGGATGGTTATAAGCCAAAAAATTATGGTAAAAAGTATGGTGGATGGCGATCGATGATTGATTCTTTGGCTTATTCTGTGAATGTGGTAGCGGTACAGGTATTGATGGATGTGGGATTTGAACCTGTGATGAAGTTAGCTGAGGATATGGGAATTAAATCTGAGGTCAAGGCTACATATTCTATGGCGTTGGGTACTTGGGAAGTAAATTTATTAGAGTTAACAAATGCTTATGCTACTTTGGCGGCAGAGGGTAAGTTTATTGGTGCTCACGGAATTAAAAGAATAATTAATCAAAATGGTCAAGTTGTTTATGAAGCTTATGCTCAACCAAAGCAGGTTTTAGACCGCGGCAGTGCTGCAATAGTTACCTGGATGTTAGAAAATGTAGTTAAATATGGTAGTGGTACGAATGCTTATTTGTACGACCGACCTGTAGCAGGCAAAACGGGTACAACTGAGGATGCACGAGACTTATGGTTTATTGGTTATATTCCCCAAGTGGCAACTGGAATATGGTTAGGGAATGATGATAATAAACCAACCTGGGGTGTCAGTAGTACAGCAGCTTTTAATTGGCGACAGTTTATGAAACAGGTAGTTGAGGATATACCTGTTAAAGATTTTCCTGACAAACCCAGTTTTTACGACCGCGAACCTACTATTGAAGCTAGACCTGTGGAACCAAAATGGATGAGGTACGGGAAGATTGGGCCTGATGGTAGGGATGTGAATGAGAAGAATGATTACGATAGAAATTATTAGATATCTTCAATAAAAGCGTAAGAGTTTTTTCTTCTGTAGTAGCGATCGTGAAGCGTTGCGTCAACAATATCGCCTTTCCGCAACTCTGTCGTTCAAAATTTCCCAAGCTTATCAATTGCCCTGACTTTATTTTTAAGTCTTCAGGATTACTGAGGGTTAAGTTTATTTTCAAACTCCTGGGAATGTCTCTACTTTATTTACAAAAATTAACTATATAAAGATTCAGTAAAGATTCTGATTTGCTATTGCTTTATGGGGGTGATTAGTACTACTTATTATTGTAAGTAAACAAAAGTTAGGGGTCACCCCATTTTTTAGGAAACAATGAGAATATCTAGATTAAAATTAAACCAATTAATAAAGATAAAAAGCTAGGAAAAATCTCCTAAAAACAACCAATAAAATACAACAATACCCCTTCATAAATTGGAGGGGTTTATTCTATTAGTTATCCCTAAATAATTAACCTTCATAACTATTAATTACTCCGTTCCGTATCGATTTTAGACTTCTAATTTATCTAACATGGCCACATAAAATATCAACCTTTCCCCCTCTACCAATATCGCCCATAAATAATTATTTAAAACGGGAAAACTGAGATTATTAATATCAGAAGCATTCTCTAAATTCCCAAATACATATACTTCATATCTTCATCACAATAAAAATTATCTTTCTTCACCTTGATTATTAAAATCAACTCTTTCATAAAGGTCGCTAAATGTTATTTCAAAATCTAGAGCAGTTAACTTTAAACTTGACCCTTCAGATTCATAATATGTAACTTCCCATTTATCCTCAGAAGTTTTAACATACTGTTCGATATAAAACTGATATTGGTCAATCAAAATATACTCTTTAAACTCAGGAATTGACCGATAAAATTTAAACTTATCCCCTCGGTCATAATTTGCTGTTGATTTTGATAATACTTCAACAACTATGAAAGGGTTAGTAACTGTATCTGTACGACTTTGATGATAGATTGGTTGATCTTCAATTATCATAATATCGGGGTAAGTATATAAATTATAATCGGGTATCCATAAACGAACATCACCGATAAATACACGATAATTTTTGCCTTTTAAAGCAAACTTTAAGTAAGCACAAAAATTACTGGCAATTTCGTTATGATTAGTAGTTCCACCTGTCATTGATATTATTTCTCCATCTAGATATTCATGTTTATCTTCAGCATTTTCTTCTAATAATAGATATTCTTCTGGAGTATATACTTTCTTGCGTGTCTGAATTTGCATATTTTTTTCAAGAGTATTGTTATTTGGCATTGGTGAATTAGTGTATAATATTAATCTTCATTATTTAGGAGTCAACCCACCCCTCGCCCCTCCCCCTCCCAGGAGGGGGATGACCCAGTCAGAAGGAAAGAAAGAATAAGAAAGAGTAGTAGAGGGAGAAAGTTTTTTGTTTGTGCTCTTATCCGGACAAGATATCATACCTCTTTTTACCGAAAAATTGTGGTTTAAAGCCTCCCCTTTTAAGGGGATAATAAGCGGTCGTTAGCGCAGCTTCCCGTAGGGTGGGATGGCGATCTTCGGAGCGGGTCTGTAAGAACGGGTCTCCTCGCTGGCCGACCATCGACCAAGAGAAGAAAAATTTTCATTATTAGTCAATCCTCTTCTTTTCAAGGAGAGGTAATAATTAATAATTAATTATTAATTATTAATTATTGAACCACGCCTGTTATTTAATAAATATTAGGATTGAAGCAAAATAAAATGACTAAAAACACTAGAACTACTAAATTATACAGCAGTTTCCGAAGCTATGAGGTATAGTTGTTTTTATTCTTTTCTGTTCCCTGTTCCCTCTCTTGGTGCGCGTTCCCTCTCTTGGTCAGCATTCCGCAAGCGAGCTGGCGTCGTCGCGGGGTCTGACCGCTTGCGTCTGACGCCGACGCGGG
>NZ_JAAHGB010000097.1:0-21224 GCF_010672695.1 Okeania sp. SIO1H4 | reverse complement strand
TGGTGATAATAATGTAGATTTTGCTCAACAATGTATCAAACTTTATCAAGATTCAGCTTTGTGGAATAAACTTAGAAAAAATGCCATGAAGCGAGTTGAAACTGAATGTTCTCCTCAAGTTTTTTCACAAAGATTGAGTTCTATTTTTAAATAAGCAATCAGCAGTCAGCACTAAATGTGTGCGTTTGCGGAGTATTCCGGTACGGAAAATCGTAGTAAAGATTCAGATCGCTGCCACAGAACAATCAATTGGGATACCAGTTGTGAGGTTGAAAAGTTTGGCGCAACAACTCTGGTTGCAAGTAGTGAAATTCGTCTGGCAAACCAGGTTCCTCCTGATTTTCACTTGGTAGGTTGTACATGGTGGGTAGAGTTTGCTTTGCTGAAAGTGGTGGTTCTGATTGAATTGATATATTCGTCATTTCAGTTATCAGTTATCAGTACCTACTGTAATAGGGAGGTTTGAAATTATGGTTTGGTTCGAGTGGGCGATCGCAAAGTATTGCGGAATATTATCTTTTTGTCTGACTAAAAAATAAAGGGTTTTTTTACTTAGGACTTACGCACTGACAATAGATATAGGGATTTGTGCGTTACGCTGTCGCTAACACACCCTACCAATAGCATTCATGCGTAAATCCTGAAACTACTAATAACGACACTATTTGCGCCCACATTTTTTCACACTTACAGCTTAACATAGGATTTTGACAAATATGAAAGTTGTGTGTAGGAAAAATTTTTGATACTGGAGGAGCGATCGCGATACCCTTTTTACAAGGCGTGAGCTACATCAACTATCCCCATAAATCCCTCTTAAAAAGGGGGACTTCCGGTTTCCCCCCTTGTCAAGGGGGGTTAGGGGGAATCTCCAGCAGTGTACCTAACCCTTACTGAGAAATGCTATATTATAACTGATAACTGAAATGGTGTTGCATAAAAAATCTTGATTTTATGGTGGAAGAAAATTAATTTTTTTCTAATAGTAATTCTGCCAATTCACAAAAACCTTCTGCTTCTTTTTGACTGGTAATATAAACTGGTTGATGATTCAATTTATCCGCATATTCTCGAATATTTGCGACTCCCACCGACAAAGGGAATTTACCTTCATCAAACAGAGTTTCATCATTAGGACTATCACCAACTGTAAGAATTTTTTCTGTTGTTAATTCCGGAAAATAGTCTGACAAAACTTGCAATAAACCCGTCGCCTTATCCTGTTCTAAAGGTTTAATATGACATTGCACAGTACTATAGGTAAAACCATAACCTTTGGAGTGACAAATCTTTGCCATTTTTGTCAGTTCAGATAAATTTAAGTCCTGAATATCAAAAGTAAAATCTGTGAGTCTAAACTGATTATCAACAGATTCTTCAATCCGAGGAAATAGACTTTTTAAGTATTGGAAAACTTCAGCTAAATGTTGTCTATGTAGATTAATATTTGGGATAGAAGTTAAAAATTTAGGTGCTTCGTTATGATTAGGATAAAAGAAACCTCCATTTTCAGCTATCGCTCCTACTACTGGCAGATAATTTTTAATAGCTTGCACCCAACCGGCAGAACGACCTGTAATTATTAATACCTGAATTTTTGCTGCTGCTAATTTTTCTAAACTAAGGAAAAGATTAGAAGTAAATTCACCATTTTTAGTTAATGTACCATCCATATCAGTAGCTATAAGTTGAATATTTTTAAGGCTTGTTTTTGCTACTGTTTCAGAGAGAGGAGTCAAAGGCATAATTAATATTTATGATCGATTATTTCAAAACTTTTGAGATTATATAGCGTTTCTCAAAGTAAGCATTCAGCTCTTAGCAGTCAGCTATCAGCAAATAATGAATAATTCCATATAAGCATGAAGAAACGTAATTTTACAGTAAGTTTTAATTCTATCCAAATTTCTCAATTGCTTTTACCTCCTCCTATCATCAATAGCTGTTAACGTAGTTCCTCCGCAGGAGGCTAGCTAATAGCTGACTGCTGAATGCTTACTTCTCAAGTTACTGAGATACAGTTTTTTCTTCTTTTCTATTCTGTACAGACCTTGCATGCAACGTCCCTACCTGATCCCTAAAAGAAACGAATGCGCGTACCTCACGCTTTTTGGGAATTGCTATATAATAATGTACTAAATAAAGAGTTATTCTCATTATGTTTGAAACAATTACAGCTACAAACCTAACTTTACATGATATTGAAACTAAATTCAATTTACAATTTTCTGAATATAAGCAATTTTTTCGAGAATGGCTTGATAATTTACCAATAATTAATGGTTGAGAAAGACAAGGGTTAGATAAACTAAAAGCTGGTTATCTCAACAATATTAAATATCAAATGTTAGAAAATACTACCATTTTGTTAGTATTAGTACCATTATTATATTTGGCAGATTTATATATTCCTCTCTTTCATATTGAGTATAAAAAATAAGTATAATTTGTGCTACAATAACTACAATTACTACTCTTGAATTATGGAATATCTAAAAAATAGAATATTAATAATCAACCTTCTATCCTAGATAACTAAACCCCTTCTTCCTTCTTACTTCTTCCTTCTTACTTCTGCTATAGAAGATGAGGATCAAATTGTTAGGAGAAGTATAGATATTTTGGTCTTAAAAGAATATTTTTGGGTAGTTGCTATTGAAGCTAAACTGTCACAATATTCTCTAGAAGTAGCATGGCCTCAACTATTATTTTATATGTTAACTAATCTGACTCCAAAAGTACCTACATTTGGATTATTGATAAATGGCAGTAATTTCAGATTTATTAAACTAATGAAGGGAGATAATTTACAATATTCTGTATCTCGACTTTTTGATATTCTTAATCCTGGAAACGATCTGCATCAAGTTTTTCAAATTTTAAAGCATTTATCTCAACTGACTGAAGGTTACAATCTGGAATAATCATCATCAACAAATAAATCAGCTATCAAAAGAGGTGAAAATGACAGAAATATTATTGCCAAATTCTTGTACTCTTAGACCTGCATCTGCCAAAGATATTTGGTCTATTCGTCAAGTAGTTTTAACTGCTAAACTTGACCCAACTCAATTAATTTGGCAACAATTTTGGGTAATTGAATGTGAAGAAAAATTAGTAGCTTGTGGGCAGTTGCGTAATTTTGAAGATGCAGAAGAGTTAGGTAGTTTAGTCGTTATCAAATCTTGGCAAAAATGTGGTTTAGGAACAATACTAACCAAACATCTGATTCAACAATCAACTAAACCTTTATATCTAGAATGTCTGGGGAAAAAATTAGAATCTTTTTACAGTCGTTTTGGTTTTGTACCTATTTCTTTAACCGAATTACCTCAATCTCTAAAGTTCAAATTTGGTATATCTCAATTAGCTAGAAAAATCTTCAAACTTCCCGTAATAATTATGCAGTATCAAGGAAACAAGTAATATCATGTCCGTTTAATTAGTGATAATAAAGTTCTTAGATGGTAGGTAGTAGGTAGTAGGTCATAGGTCGTAGATGTAAATTCAATATCTAACACTGTAAACGAAGCAGAAATTTGGGATATTCATTCAAGATCGCTTCAATAGAACATTTTTATTATACTTAATTATCTGGACATGGTATACATCAAAGATTGTTAAATTAATAATTCATCTAACGCTATTCTCAAAAGTTCCAAGAATTGGTGAAAGCAAAAGCAACTCTCTTGATTTATTTGGGGAAAATACAACATGATTTTCTTAAACAAAAACAAGTTACAGAAAGTGTAATTTTAGCAGCTGAGGTGCTTCTGGTGCTTCTGGAATTTTCACCAATGGATTATCATCTGGTATTAGCATAGATAGTGGTATTATTCTGACTACAGGTGCAGCTACCGATGCTAAAGGTCCTAATGATTCAGATAAGAAAACTACCGACAATGAATTGCCTGGAGATTTTGATTTGGATGGGTTGATTTTTGAAGACCAAAAAACCTTTGATGCAACTATTCTGGAATTTTTTCAAACTGAAGGAGGCGATGTTTTCTTCAATTATGTATTTGCCTCTGAAGAATTTGATATTTAAAATTTTATCCAATTGCTCTTAGAGCTGATTTATAAAGTAAATATTAAGAGGATAGATACTTTACATTTTAAGGGTTTGATACTATCTAAGCCCCAAGGGCATAACTTTTGAAAAACCCATGCTAGAAAGGGATTTCAGCTCAGTTTACAAATCAGTTCTTATAGTAATTAGGGCTTGCTGATTAAATCTAAAAGTATTTACAGATAAAGGTTTTAGCCTTTTTGGGGCCTTTAAAAAGTGCCTGGTTTTCAGCTCTTCACGCTCAAAAAGTTAGTATTTTAGGCTCATAGTTGGGCAGAAAAATCAAGGGACAAAACTTAGCTCCTATCTCCTCTAAATTCCCATTTCTCCCCTCCTGGGAGGGGTTAGGGGTGGGTTGTCTCCTGTCTCCTGTCTCCTGTCTCCTACCCCAGCAAAAAGACTTTTTTCAGCAAACCCTAATTATATTTTTATTAAAAATAAAATCACCTATTTATTAACTTTTAAATATTTTTCATCAATAATTAACCAGATAAAATAAAATCACCTAGCTTATGGTTTACCCCATAAATTTTGAAATGCCTATAGTCATTTTTTTTCATCACAAAAACTCTATTGATACCTTCCACTGTTTCCTACTCCCAATTTCTGTAAGAGTCCTCTTAAATCTAAAGCTGGATTTGTAAAGAATTATTACTAAGTTACTCTAGAAGAGAAAATAATTGTATTTTCTGGTATAAAGATGCCACTTAGGTTTTTGATTGACTACATATAATTAAGGAAAAGAAAAAATGCTTTACTCAACTTTACTCGCAGTTGGCCCTAATACTTTTAGTTGGAGTCCCAAAATTGCTTTAATTATGATTATTTGCAATATTGTAGCGATCGCCTTCGCTAAGTTTACAGTTAAATATCCTAGCGTTGGACCTGCAATGCCTGGATCTAACTTTTTCGGTGGTTTTGGTGTAGCTGGAGTTTTAGCAACTACTAGCTTTGGTCACATTTTAGGTGCAGGTGTAATTCTTGGTTTGGCAAATATAGGATCTCTGTAACATTTCCCTCAACTATAACTATTAGCAGAAAATTGTTAATTCAATTTTGATTTATTTATGGCAACTTCCCTAAAAGTTGCCTTATTTGTTTACATAACTATTGCGCAATAGCAATCAATCATCGGAACCAAACAACCAGCTTTTTTATCATTTTCTTTGTGGGTTTAATACCCCACCGTCAACGGGGGTGTTCACGCATTACTTGGGGGAGCGAATCCCCATGTAATTTTCCTCCTGTCTCCTGTCTCCTGTCTCCTGTCTCCTTCTTCAAGAGGCAAGAGATTTACCATTAAAGGGAGAAGATAGGTTTTTCCAGCTTATTAATGTATTTGACATATCAAAAGCTGAAAACTCAGACAACGCCTGATTTTCCTCCTTCCTTCTGTTGTAGATAACTAAACGCCTTCTTCTTTCTGCTATATATGCTATAACGCTGTAGTGGATTTGCAGTTATATCATGTCCGGATAATGAGCGATAGAACAAAAAAACTTTCTCCTTTTCCTCCTCTTTCTTCTTCCCTCCTGACTCCTGACTCAGTCCTCCTGAGGACTCCGTCGTTTATTTATAAGTATTCAACCGGACATGATATTACAGCGATTTTTAAATGGATGAACCACATAGTCGCACACCAAAACCATTGTAGGGAGATTCCATAAAACCTCTCTACTGTGGTCTACTAATCATAAAAACTACTGTATAATCAAAAACCAGCATATTTTCAGTAGTTAAGGATTGACTAAATGAATGAAAAAGTCAGAAAAAAATCTTTATCTAGATGGAGCAATAGTAGTCAAAAACACAATATTTTTAGTGGTTTTCATCTGTTAATACTCTTAAGCATAAGTATAGTCATTAGCTGGAACTATTTACAACGAAAAGCTCATGCTTCAACTCCTGTTGAAAATCAAGAAGCTTCAACTAATGCTACAGACTTAATAGAAATTCAGTCTCCAATAAAATCAAAATCACCGATTACAAAAAAAATACTAAAAGAACTTTATATTCAGCAAAATGAAAATATTTATTTAGTCATAAAATTAAGCGATCGCCGTGTCTATATATATCAAGACGAGCAATTAAAAACCAGCTATCCCATTGCTATTGGTAGAGAAGGATGGGAGACTCCTTCAGGTACATATAAAGTCATGCAAAAAATTCCAAATCCATCCTGGAAACATCCTTTTACTGGAGAAATAATACCACCAGGTCCAGAAAATCCTTTAGGGGAAAGATGGATTGGTTTTTGGACAGATGGCACAAACTATATAGGTTTTCATGGAACACCCGACGAAGAAACAGTAGGACAAGCTGCTTCTCATGGTTGTGTTAGAATGTTAAATCAAGATGTACTAGCCCTATTTGAAAAAGTAGCAATTGGTACAACTGTCATCGTCGAACCTTAACAGAATATGAGCAGAGTTTATTGATAAATTAAGCTACTAATAATATTAGTTTCTGATAATATCTATATAATTAATTTTGAGGAGTGAAAAATGATCGAATCTACCACAAATAAATGCCTTAGTCCGATGCTAAAAATCAACAAGGGAGCATATAATTTAACAGCAATATTCTTAACTACAGCAATTATTATATTATCTGGTCAAAAGTTATCCATAGCTTCTGTTTATACGACTGAGACAACTAATAATAATCAGCAAACACAGAAGGAAGCTAATTTAGCATTTGATGATTTGACGCCAAAGTGGCAACCTCCCGTTCAAGACCTCCAAAAATATTTACTAACAGAAGGAGAATCAGTTAATTCATCATTTGGTGGCTTAATGCCAAACCTGAAACGTGCTGTTAAAGACTTTCAAAAATATTTGGGAATAGAAAGAATAGAAGTAGAAAAGTTAATCCAGGTGGTACTTCGCTTAGGGGAACGACGAGTATATGTGTATGAAGGAGAAGAGGAAATAGCTAGTTATCCTGTAGCAGTGGGTAAACCAGGTTGGGAAACACCAACAGGTAAATTTGAAGTTATTCAACTGGTGGAAAATCCGCAATGGCAAAACCCCTGGACGGGTGAGGTAATGCCAGCAGGGCCAAATACAGCTTTAGGATTGAGGTGGATTGGTTTTTGGACAGATGGAAAAGATACCATTGGGTTTCATGGTACTCCCACTGTAGAATCCATTGGATATGCTGCATCTCACGGTTGTGTGCGGATGCGGAATGAAGATGTGATTGCTTTATTTGAAAAAGTACAGGTGGGTACAACTGTAGTCGTGGAGCCATAGTTTACATAGGTAGATCGCCGAACTTGAGATAATGAATTAAAAGTCTGAGGGAATACTTGAGCAGATCTAGAGATTTGGAGCTTTAATATCCTGACTATATCCAGGTGAATCATAAAAATCAACAAACTGGTAACCACATTAGACACAAATGCAGTTTTGCTTATGTCTTCGATGGCCATTTTTACGGATATGTTTGCTAATATCAAATCCGGGGGAATTGGATATAAAAAAATTCTCCAATCGTCATAACTACTAAATCTTTGTGATTCTTTCTCCTGCTGACTCTTGACTCCTGACTCCTCCTGAGTTAACCAATCTATAACTGTTTAACCGGATTTGAGATAAGACACTCTGGACATTGCATGGAAAATTAAACTCCAACTTTATAGTACTTAGAGATTTTATCTAGACTTTAGGAAAAAATAGGTTAAAAATAAGGTCAAAACCTGATACCGCAAAATTTTTATATTAAATCAGTCGTTTTCTTGATCTATCTAGGTTTCAGCTATTTTAAGCCACTTAAGGTATTTTTCCTGCTAATACTGGGTTTAAAGCCATTTTCGGTGTGAAAAATCCAAAAGTACAGTTATCCGATCCATAGCTCTTGGTGCATTCAATTCATCTTTATATTTACCAACGTCAGCCAAAAAGATGTCAGGATTTTACGAAGCTAGTGTCTAGCTGCAAAAATTAGTAATATTATTTTTGAGTTGACTTCGTTTGAGTTTAGGCTTTTTTCATTCCTCTAATAAATAGATCAGGACTTACGCAACGACACCAATAATAGTGGTTGGATCAGAAAAATGAGCAAGTTATACACTATATGTAACGATACTGCGTAATTCCTGTAGATTAACTGATACAATTAGACACTAGATTATCATTTTCTTTGTGGGTTTAATACCCCACCGTCAACGGGGGTGTTCAAAATTACTTGGGGGAGCGAATCCCCATGTAATTTTCCTCCTGTCTCCTGTCTCCTGTCTCCTGTCTCCTTCTTCAAGGTAGATGACCATTATCCAGCGAAATTGAACTGTATTATCTGCTATTGGTTGGCAGTCACTATCGGGATCAAAAATTTCTTGATGGGTTTTGGTTTCGAGCTGTTTCACTATCGTTTTTTGTTCGTTCAAAATTTCCGCAAAACCTCTATATTTTAATTATAGCGTTGATTCTGATTCTTCAAACCATAGTTGAGCGATCAAGCTAAAATATTTAAGTTAATCACTATATATATAATATGTGGAAACCAGAATTGTTAGCTCCTGCTAAAAATCTCGAACGTCTAAAAGTTGCTGTTACCTATGGCGCGGATGCTGTTTATGTGGGAGGGCAAAAATACGGTTTACGGGCGCGAGCAGATAATTTTTCTGACTATGACTTAGAATACGGAGTAAATTTTGCCCACCAAAATAATGCTAAAGTTTATCTGACTCTGAACGCTTTTCTCCACGATGATGACTTTGAGGGATTAGCCGAATATTGTCAATTTCTGGAATCTATTGGTGTAGATGGTGTGATTGTTTCTGACTTGGGGGTTTTGCGAGTAGTGAAAAATAGTTCTAATCTTGACATTCATCTCTCGACTCAAGCATCTTGTCTTAATTCTTATGCAGGGCAAATGTGGAAAGAATTTGCTGTGAAGCGTTTAATTGTGGGGCGAGAAGTCAGTGTTGCAGAGGGTGGGTTGATTCGTAGACAAACTGGTATTGATGTGGAGATGTTTATTCACGGTGCTATGTGTATGGCTTTTTCTGGTAATTGTACAATCTCCAATTTTACTGCAGGTCGAGATTCTAATCGTGGTGGATGTATTCAGTCATGTCGTTTTCCCTATCAGTTGGAGGCAAAAACAGACGATCGCCCGGTTACTTTTATGTCTTCTAAAGATTTATGGGGTATTCATCAAGTAGGAGCGTTTTTTGAGCATCAAATCTGTTCTCTGAAAATAGAGGGGCGAATGAAATCATCGTTTTATGTAGCGATGACTTGTAGATCTTATCGTCAAGCGATCGATGCTTATGCAGAAGGGAGGTTGACTCCAGAGTTAGTGAATCAGATTAGTGGTGAATTAGAATCTGTGCCTCACCGTGACTATTCTTCTGCTTCATTGGAAATTCCTGCAGGAAATGATTCTGTATATAAGCAGTTGGAAAGTAGTAGGGGTACTCACGAATATCTTGGTATTGTGATGGAGACAACACCAGAAAATATAGTTTTGCAACTGGTTGAGTCTGTGGAAGTGGGTGATGAAATTGAGATTATTCCTATGTATGGAGAGATAGTGCGTTGGAGAGTTAGTCAGCTTATTTCTGTGGTAGGCGATCGCCTGGAGAAAATGCGTGCTGGTAATGTTGTTTGTATTCCTAGAACTGCAGCACCAGATATCTTGAATAACGTAACAAAATTAAATATAGTTAGAGTCCCACCAGTAAATTGATGATTTGACAAAATTATATAGCAGGCAGGGAACAGGGAACAGGGAACAGTGAGAAAAATATTTCCCTTTATTCGGATCGTCATCATATCATGTCCGCTTGAATACGGAGTTGCACATTTTTGTCTACACTTGAACTAGCAATACTTTGAAAGAGGTATAAATAACAATTAACATAAAAATCATGCCTAATTTTTTATAGACATTTTCTCCTTGTTCTGTTCTGGCCTTGCCCAAAAAGCCGATCAAATGATAGATTATATTAATATTTAATTAAGAAATATTAAGATAAATTCTATGTTCTCTAAAAATACTATACAAAAATCAAAAATTGTGGTATGTGGTGCAGGTGTTGGTGGCCTAACAACAGGAGCATTACTGGCCCATAGAGGCTATCAAGTCCACATATTCGACCAAGCGATCGTTCCTGGTGGTTGCGCTTCTACTTTTAAACGACGCGGTTTCACTTTTGATGTTGGTGCTACTCAAGTAGCAGGTTTAGAAACTGGTGGTATTCATCACCGGATTTTCTCTGAGTTGGAGATTGACATTCCGAAGGCTACCAACTGCGACCCTGCCTGTGCCGTATTTCTACCAGGAGAAACTCAACCTATTAATGTTTGGCGCGACCAAAAAAAATGGCAACAAGAGAGACTTTCTCAGTTTCCCGGTAGCGAACCATTTTGGCAACTAATGACAAAATTATTTAAGGCAAGTTGGAAGTTTCAAGGGCGAGACCCAGTTTTACCACCGCGCAATATCTGGGATATGTGGCAGTTAGCAAAAGCAGTACGCCTGGATACTTTGATTACAGTGCCATTTACTTTGATGACGGTAGCAGATGCGTTACGGTTGTATGGCTTAAATGATAATTTGCGGTTGAAAACATTTCTGGATTTACAACTGAAACTTTACTCTCAAGTAGGTACAGAGGAAACAGCTCTACTTTATGCTGCTACCGCTTTAGCTGTTTCCCAAGCTCCCCAAGGTTTGTATCATCTTGAGGGAAGTATGCAGGTGTTAAGCGATCGCCTGGTTACAGCTTTAGAAAGAGACGGAGGACAACTCTTGATGGGTCATACTGTGGAACAGATATATATAGATAAGGGTAAAGCTACTGGTGTCAGAGTCAAAAATCAAAAAACTGGAGAAACTTGGGTAGAAACTGCCGACCATATTGTGGCTAATGTCACCGTGCAAAACTTAGTAAAGTTAGTGAAAGATGAAAATCAGACCTCTCACCCAATACCCGGTTACAAACGCCGAGTGAATAAACTCCCCTCACCATCGGGTGCATTTGTGGTTTATTTGGGAGTCGATGAAAGTGCTATTCCACCAAACTGTCCGCCTCATTTGCAGTTTTTCTACAATTATGACGGTCCCATTGGAGAAAATAATTCTTTGTTTGTATCAGTGAGTCATCCGGGAGACGGTCGCGCTCCCACAGGTAAAGCAACAATTACAGCTTCAAGTTTTACCGATACTCAAATTTGGAGACATTGCAAAGATTATCAGGGGTTGAAGCAGCAATATGCAGAGGAGGCGATCGCTCGTTTGAGTGAATATTTTTATTTAAAACCAGAAACAATAGTTCATCAAGAAGCGGCTACACCTCGTACTTTTGTTAAATTTACGGCACGAGATGAAGGTGTTGTCGGTGGTGTCGGTCAGCGTCTTTCAACTTTCGGACCTTTTGGATTTGCCAATCGTACTCCCATTCAGGATTTATGGTTGGTAGGAGATTCAACTCATCCAGGAGAGGGTACGGCAGGAGTGTCTTATTCAGCGTTGACTGTGGTGCGACAGATTGAAACTGAGAGTAATATTATGTCTGGTTGAATACTTATACAAGGAAGGCAGAGGGCAGAAGTCTGAAGGGAAAGAAAAGTTCAAATAGTACTGAAGAAATACTGAAATTATCTTTACTTTTGTTCCTTCTTTCTTTCTTCCCTCCTGAGTTCTGACTCCTGAGTTCTGACTCCTCGCTAAGTTATTTACTATTTAAAAAAGTGTCTTTAATTGAAGAAATAACAGTTCAAAATATCGACCACTTAGGAATAGTAGCAGGACTAATTGATGAGATAGGAATTGTGGAAATAATTAGGGTTTGCTGAAAAAGTCTTATGGGTGAGGGTAGGAGTCAGGAGACAGGAGACAGGAGACAGGAGAAATGGGAATTATAGAGGAGTTAGTAGGAAGAATAGTCCCTTGATTTTTCTGCGCAACTATGCGCCTAAAATACTAATTTTTTGAACCATTACGACCTAAAAGCTTGGACTTTTTTTAACTAAAAAAGGCTAAAACCTTTATATATCAATGCTTTTATATTTAATCAGCAAACCCTAATTAACAAAAATTAGGAGTAGATAATCGAGAAAAAAAGACAGCATTAAAGCTAGTAAAATAGTTAGAAAAAACTGGATTTGATACAGTTACTCAGGCTCAAAATTATAGCGCTGTGCGCAGGCAACAGGCAACAGGCAACAGCTCATCTGGGGGAATAAAAAACCGATAATATAAGACTTTTAGCTATTGGACAGTTCTTGTAATTTGTAAATATGTCAGCGCACATTGCTATACTTGAAATCCATCAACAAAAAACTGAAATTATGGGCTGAAATTCCGGTCGCGATTCATGTATCTTTTTGTCTTACATTATGAAGTACGAGATATGGGTTTCAAGATAATTGAGAAGAACATTTTTATTATGTCTAAGAGCACATCTCACTTTTGATCTTCGTAGGTTGGGTTGACGTTAGGAAACCCAACAATTGCAACGTTAATAACATCTATTTGTTGGGTTTATCCTACGGATAAGCTCCGAAGAGCGTGCCTCAAACCAACCTACGACATTAATATTTTTGCAAATAAATATGAGATGCACCCTACGTCTAATTAATGAGACTTGATATCAGGAGTTAGTTTAATTCCAAACTATTAATAAAGTACACAAATAGCTTGCTTTAATTTTTTTTGTCAAATCATCAATCTTTTATAAATTTTTTCTTATCCTATATTCCTATATACAGCATCTTTCATATCAGTGAGGTACATATGTTGCGGGCAAGATACGCGCACTACAAAGATCATTAATATTTGTACCTTATATATCTGCAATCTGCTATATATATTT
This sequence comes from Okeania sp. SIO1H4, assembly GCF_010672695.1. NCBI lineage: Bacteria > Bacillati > Cyanobacteriota > Cyanophyceae > Oscillatoriales > Microcoleaceae > Okeania > Okeania sp. SIO1H4. The sequence goes on along the minus strand of NZ_JAAHGB010000097.1, from coordinate 8,331 downwards.
TATAAATCTCCAAAAAATGGTAATAGTTAATAATTTTAAATAAATAACTTGTTTTTCCGAAAAACTAATAAATTATTGCTTATTCCATCTGAAAATGATAACTGGTATGACTGCCATTTGGATATAAAAAAGTACAGACCACAGCAACTTTTGGATTATAATTATCAATCAAATTTCCTAAACCAGCTTGTTGCCAATCACTAATCATTGTTCCTATTTGACTCATCGGTTTAAACTTAACTTGCCAGTCTGCTAAAACCGTACTATTTTCTTCTAACTGTCTAAAAATTATTACCGTGCCTTTTTCGGAAAGTAGGTGATATCCTTGATGGGCGATCGCTGCTATTTTTTCAGCATTTGCTTCTATTATTGCTAATTGTTGTTCTTTCGATTCTAGGACATTTTCCATTCTTTTTATCCTTTTTTTATCATTTAACTTTTCTAATTTATCATCTTTTTAATTTATGTTCAATATAAATCTCCAAAAATCAAAAATAAAATCAATTATTATCCATAAATTATCAATTATTCCTCCCTGTTCCCTATTCCCTTTTCCCTATTCCCTAAATCAAAAATAAAATCAATTATTATCCATAAATTATCAATTACTCCCCTCCTGGGAGGGGGAGGGGCGAGGGGTGGGTTCCCTGTTCCCTGTTCCCTATTCCCTAAATCAAAAATAAAATCAATTATTATCCATGAATTATCAATTACTCCCCTCCTGGGAGGGGGAGGGGCGAGGGGTGGGTTCCCTGTTCCCTGTTCCCTGTTCCCTGTTGCCTATTTTCTGGATATGTTCAACATTAATTCTTGAGCTACGGCTTTAACTACATTAATACTTACAGAATTACCCAGTTGATAATAAGCCTTATTATCATTGTGGTGCAAAATAAAATCATCAGGAAAACCTTGTAATCTTGCTGCTTCCCTAGGAGTAATTTTCCTAACTCTATTTTGATGATAAATACCTAATCTATTGGCATCACTTGCCACTAAAGTTACAGCAATTTTATCTGGGTCTAAAAACTTGTAGACTTCAAAAGAAAAGTTTCCTGATACTGGTTTATATTTTGACTCAACTATTTGCAGATAATTTTTACTAACTAAAGAATTGAGCAATTTTTCTAACTGAGGATTAGTAAAAAAACTAGCTATTTGCTCCTTGCTCAACAATTTACCATCTTGATGTTTACCAAATTGACTATTTCTCCGTTTCAAAATCAAACAGTTCATTAATTCTATTTCCTCAGCACTGCATTCTCCTCTCAATCCCAACTCCCAAGAATGAATAGAATTTCCACCGCGATAATCAATTAATCTCATGCCATATAATTTACTTAAATCTCCATTTAATCTCTGTTTTAATGCTGCCACAAATTTTTCCGAAAAATATAATTTTTCATCTGGATTATCTTCCAAAATATCTGCCACAGTTATAGATTTTTTCAGAGGATAAAATAAAGACAATTGTTGTGGGTGATAAGAATGAGAATCTTTCAGACCAAGGTCAGAAATTAAATTAAATTTTGGCCTACTATCTAAAACTCCCAAGATATAAACTCGGAGACGATTTTGGGGTAAATTAAAATTCGCGCTATTCAATAAAAATATGTCAAAACTGTAGCCTCTGCTTTGAATTTCATATTTAATAGTTTCAATTGTTCTACCTTGATCATTAGTCAGCAAACCACGAACATTTTCAAATATAAAAGCTTGGGGTTTATATGTATCTATTAATCTGGTAATCTCAAAAAAAAGCGTACCTCTAGTATCCCCAAATCCGGCTTTTTTTTCCAGCAGAAGAAAAAGATTGACAAGGAAATCCTGCTAATAATATCTCATGGGGTGGTAACTTTTCAATTTGGCGGATATCTCCTAAAGGAAATTCAGCAAAATTTTTTTCATAAACTAAACCAGTGTCAGAATTTATTTCACTACTTAATACACATTCAGTTTCAATGTTTAAATATTTGGCAGCTTGTTCAAAACCTAATCTCATTCCACCAATGCCAGCAAATAGATCGATAAAGCGAATTTTTGTCATTTTATATTTGTTATAAATAGTATATAAATTGTCCAGTTTTTTTCAACCATTATTGTTTTCTAAGTAATCTCTCAAAAAATCACAAAGAATTGACAACTCATTTTTAGAAAATGCCACAGTGCAATGGCTATGCAAACAAATTGTTTGTAATGCTGACTGTCTTTCAAAGTTTCCTGCTCCATCTATAACATAAGCAATTTTGTGACCTGCTGTTTCAACTTGTTCATAACGAGCTTTTGCTTCTCCTCCTTTACGTTCAATAACACTATTAGTAGTTACTTGAAAGCTTACTTCTATAGCTACATATTTCTGGTTTTTTGTGACTATAATATCAAATGAAGTTAAACGTCCTGTAGTTTCGTCAGTATGAGTTACATTAGCTAAGGTAGCATCAGATTTTACTTCAATTCCAATGATTCCAATTTCATCTTTTATATACTGAGCAACAAACTTTTGTGCTAGATGACCTAAAGCATTAGATTTTGCACCTCCTGTAATACGACTAACCCAAATATATCGCTGCTTAATAAAACTATCTAATTTACTGGATTTACCAAAATAATCACCAATTTCACATCTTGCTAAAATTTAAGCAATTTCTTGATTAGCATTCTTATAGGAATTTCCAAATAAAAGAAGTGCAATAGCATCTTTTTGTCTTTCATCTAAAGAATATTTTACAAAAAGATATTTTCCATTAATTTTAAGAGTTTGATTACTTAAAGTTTTTGTAGGTAAGGCTTGAAACTTATAAATTCACTGACTACTTTTCCAGTAATATTTCATTTCTTCATTAGGAAACAAACTTTTAAATTCTTTACTTATACGTTTGAGCATTTCTCCCCCAAAGTCAGCCAGAATAACCAAATGCTTAACAAATAAGTTTCCTGACAAAGCTGAAGAGTTTACTATTGTAAATAAGTCCTCTAATTCTAATACATCAATGCTTAAGATATTAATAAATTGCTCTTGTGTTTTTAACAATAATGGAATTATACTTAACTCTGCTTCCATTTCAGCTAATTCTGTCGGCCAAAATTTTGATGCTGCTTTTTCTAATTCCAGAAACGTTTTTCTATAATCTTCTTTGGGGTTATTCATTATATTTTTTCATTAGTTATAAAAAAAATTGTTAAAAATATCAATAATCAGGACTTACGCAAAGGCACTATGTATAGAGTTTAACTACTGTTGGACAATAGTTTTAAGAGCTATATATAGTTTATCTATAGTTTATCTGCGTAAGTCCTAAATAATTATACAAGAAAAAGTGATTTTACACAATTTAAGGCATCTAGATGACTTGATTAACTAATTGTTTTATAGTACATTAAATTAGTACTAAATTCCTTCTTTCCTCTTCCTTCTTCCCTCTTCCTTCTTATGTTAGAAAGTATTATTTGGATATTATTAATAGGCTTTTTTGTCGGACAAATAGCCTCAAGATTAAAAGCACCGCCACTGGTGGGAATGGTGTTAGTCGGAATATTATTAGGTCCTCAAATTAGCAATACCATCGACTCTAGTATTTTGCAAGCTGCTGACTCCCTACGCACGATCGCCGTTATGGTAATTTTGATGAAAGCAGGGTTAGGGTTAGACCGAGAAAAATTAGCACAACAGGGAAGTGTTGCGATACGGTTAGGTTTTCTCCCTGCAACCTGTGAAGCTATTGTTATTGCTCTAGTAGCAATGTTATTACTTCAGTTTGACTTTGCCACTGGGTTGTTATTAGGTTGCATCATCGGTGCTGAGTCTCCAGCAGTTATCGTTCCCGGAATGTTGCGCCTCAAAAGTTTGGGTTGGGGTGTAGCTAAAGGTATTCCTGATGCAATTTTGACAGGTAGTGCTTTGTCAGATGTTTTGCTGTTGTTGATTTTTAGCCTTTTGCTGGCATTTTTATCCCAAGGAGCAACTACTGTAACTTTACCTGGTGGTATCACTCTCAGCGCATTACAACTATTACCATTTCAAGTAATTTTACAAATTATTCTCGGAGTTATCGCCGGTTTGCTGACGGCGCGAATATTAGTATTGCTGTTAGTCAAACAAAATTGGACTCAAAATGCCACCCAGGATACTTTAGTGGCAGCAGGTCTAGCTCTATTGTTAGTCGTCTTAGCAGAAAAATTTCCCATATTTTCTGGTTATTTGGCAGTTATGGCAACAGGATTTTTTGTCATCGAATTTGATGCACCTCTGGCGCGACGGTTGCGAAATAGTTTTGATACTTTGTGGGTGGTGGCGCAAATAATTTTGTTTGTGTTACTCGGTGCTAGTATCCCGTTGCAAATATTGGAAAATGTCTTGTTGGTAGGGTTGTTAATTTTAGCAGTCGGTACTTTAGTCGGGCGAATGCTAGGTTGGTATCTCTCCACTTTAGGTAGTAATTGGAATTGGCGAGAACGTTTATTTTTACTCCCCGGAAATTCTGCTAAAGCAACGGTACAAGCTGCCATTGGAGCTATTCCTCTAGCAGCAGGTATTGAGGGAGGAGAAACAATTTTGGCTATCGCTGCCCTATCAATATTAGTCACAGCACCTCTAGGAGCTTGGGCAATACCTACCTTTGCACCCAAACTACTACGCAAGGGAGAAGTCGATCCAACCAAGGTAGCGATCGCTCGTCGTATTGTTTTATTAGCTGCCGTTGATACTTCACCCCTTGCTGTGGATGTGTTGTTAAAAGTTGCCGAGTTAGCGAGACGTTGTGATGGGGAAGTTGTGGTGTTGCACGTTATTCAGTCTGAGGATGGGGAAAGTATTGAGCAACTGCAACTGCAAACAAAGCAACTTTTGGCAGATATTCGGTATCGGTTTATAACTGTTGCGGGAGTGGTATCAGAGGAAATAGTTTCTGTTGCACAACAGTATGGAGTAGCAGAAATAGTTCTGGGGAAAAGAGGGGATCGTTTATGGGAGAATGTGTTAGTTGGGTCGGTTTCTCAAGCTGTTTTGGAAAAGAGTTTAATTCCTGTGGTGGTAGTTGAAAAGGTGTAGTTATACTGATATGGGCAGGCAACAGCACTTTGTAGCTTGGGTTTATCGGTTAACCTAACAACCTCCAAGTATCTGTAGGGTTGCGCTGTTGCCAACTCTTTGCTCGCCCTACGATATTTGCGTTCTGCTTGCAGCAGAGCTAGTGCTATCGCACTTAGAGCATCCCTAACCCAACCTACAAGATATGCGATCACACTAGGATTTATAGTTATGCCTGATCACGAATCACAACGAGAGAACTGTAGAAGAATAAACTATCATTGGTTTCAGGATATGTATGCTTCCCACTCAAATAATCATAGGTAACAATGATTTCTTGCTCACCATCATCAGCCTTGTATTGCTTGGTTTTATGTAAACCTGAATTATCGGAGTAGTAATTCTTATAACTACTCGGTTCACTAGTTGAGGCATAAAGAGAATTCTTCCCCATCCAAGGAACATCAAACAAACAGGAGAAAGTTTTCTTCCAAACAGGAGAAAGTTTTCTTCAGTTTCTGATTCTTGGGGTCTTTTAATTTGAAGGTAGTAATGCATAGTAATGATTTAAGTGAGTAAACTAGCATTATAGTGATCAACAAAATACCAAATTGCACCAATATGATTGTCGAGAGATTTTGAGAATGATCAAGTTTTACGTACTCAGCGGGAAACTCTTTGACGTCAAGTATGATTGAATCGTTCAATATAATTTGTATAACTAGTTTCTTGGCCAACCGCACGGTGAAGCTTACTGGGTAATACTTGTGAGTAAGCTTCCCCAAAGTGGAAGAGTGTTTGTCACAAGTGGAGCAGGAAGATTTGGAGGAGATACGAGATGATGTGTTGTTGAATTTAAATTTGCTGGAACGAAAGGATGAAGATATCTATCAGTTACACCCTCTTATTAGAAAGTTTATGGTGGGTAAGTTGCAGCAGTTTGACTCTGTGGAGGAATGGAAACGTAGTTTTTGTCGGGTGGTGGCGGAGGCGGCGAGGGAAATTCCTGATGACATTACACTGGAGCAAGTTAAGGAAGTTGAGGTTAATATTCCCCATATTACAGAAGTGGCAGCAAACTTGACTGAGTATTTGAGTTATGATGATTTGATTACTCCTTTTATTAGGCTAGGTTCTTTCTATGAAGGTCAAGGATTTTATTTACAGGCACAACCTTGGTTAGAGAAGGGTAAAGAAATAGCAGAAAATCATCCAAAACGCGCCACCTATCTCAATAACCTGGCTTTATTATATAGTTCTCAAGGGAAATACAAACCAGCGGAACCTTTGTTTCAAAAAGCCATCGAAATCACCAAAATCGCTCTACCAGAAAATCATCCAGATATTGTCATTCACCTCAACAACCTGGCTTTATTATATAGTTCTCAAGGGGAATATGAAGCAGCGGAACCTTTGTTCCAACAAGCAATAAAAATCACCAAGATCGCCCTGCCAGAAAATGATCTAAAACACGCTACCTACCTCAATAACCTGGCTTTATTACATAGTTCTCAAGGGAAATACGAAGCAGCGGAACCTTTGTTTGAACAAGCATTGGATATGTTTGAAGAAACATTAGGTGAGGAACATCCTAATACTAAAATTGTGCGAGAAAATTTTGAAGTTTGTCGGCAACAACAACAGAGCTAGACACGGATTTTGCCACGGATGCACGGATGATGTCAAATGATTAATCCGTTTATCCGTGCCCGAATCTGTGTCTAGCTTTTCTTTTCCTCAATTAAGCAACTCCATAATCAGTATATTCCCGCATTTCAGGAGCTTGAAATCCCAGAACAATATCTTCTTTTGGTACTCCTCGCTCCACAAGTTTTTGAGCAATTCTCATTTCAGTCATATTTTGCTCTATCCAAATCTTTTCTCCTTTTATATCCAAATGTAAAACACAACCATAAGCTCGCCGATAACCATCCCATCCTACATTCATAACCATATAATGGTCTTGTTTTGTATCAAAAACCGTGTAACAATCTATTTGACCATTTGCTATGGGGATGGCAGCATAAACTGTTAATAAAGACTGAATAATATTGCGATAAGATTCTAAGGTATCCATTGTACAATTACCTCCTGTATTGGGTCATAAATAATTAGTTTTATTTCATACCTTTCTAAGGATATTTGTGCAAATTCCCGCCTAAAAAAAGTGTCATAAGCAACCACAGGTATTGCTAAATATAAAATTCGTGTTGGGTCACTAATTTCTAAAGCTAACCGATAATTCAAGAACTGTCCTAAAGCATTATGGTAATCTGTCAATGGCGAATCACTCAAAAAAGTTTTAATCTCAACTGCAATTTTTTCTTCACCACGCTCTGCTGCTAATAGTTGCTCTGCACCTAAATCAATTTCAAATTTAGTTCCGCCTACTTCGAGTAGTAGGGGATCGTCGGTGATCTGCCATTCCTCCTTTTCCAAAGCAATTCTAACCACAGCATGAAATTTATCCTTAGCGCCCATTTTTACCCTTCTCTAATTTACTTATTAGACTTGTCGCTTTATAACTATAAAAAACTGCTAAACCCTTATCATGTAAGGATTTTAGCAATTTCCAGTGCAAAACGTATGGAATTACTACTGTGTCTTAATTTGAGCGATTTTTTCTATCTATTTAGCGACAACTCTATTATAAATAGTCATAATCATCATCTTCAGGATTATCCCAAATTTTCTGAAAAGCTGCTTCAGACAGTTGAGTAATAGAATTAGTAAAATTTTGCTGTTGTTGTCGCTGAGACAAAAAATCCACAAAATCTACTATTTAGGAAACTTTATCTGGAGGCAAACTCCGGATTTTGGCAATTAGTTTTTTTTCCGACTCGGTGTAAATGTTTGTGTTTGTCATTAATTTATATCAATATTATGTGTCTTATCCTCAAATTATGCTATATAACATAGAATATATATGAGCGCACCTTTCCCATTATCTAAATAATAGCAAAAATTGATTTAAAATTAACCCTTTACTCAAATTTTTTTGTAGGAAATATTAATGGGAGCAATCGCGTAGCGGTGCGTAGCACTATCGGCTGCCCACTATGTTAAAATAAACAACATTAAATTATCAATAAAGGAGGTAAAAATTGAATCGGGAAATACACGAATCACAACAAAATTTATCAGAATAAATTTATGCAATTACCAACTAAGTAGGCAGGCAAAAAAAGTTGTAAAATAGCCTAGTCGAGTAGATGGAGGAAAATTTATAGTGTGCCAGCCCCTTTAAGAGTACATTTGAGTGAAGCTGAAGACAAAGAACTGCTGGAATTCCAGAAAATTGAGGGAAT
>NZ_JAAHGB010000096.1:0-21391 GCF_010672695.1 Okeania sp. SIO1H4 | reverse complement strand
TTCTCTATCAGTTTTTGTTGAGTCAACAACATTTCTACCAGTTCTTCCTTTGACAACTGGTTGAGGCGTTTACGATTTACTGGGCGCTGTGATTGACTCATGCTTTTACTTTACCAAGGTTTGTTTTTTTGTCAAGGGAACCGTGAGTCTTGAATTTTTCTTCTGAGAATTCACACTGCGATCGCCATTATACCTGAATCCTTACAGTATAATAAAAATTTTCTATTGAAGCTCTCTTGAAGAAATATCCCCAATTTATGCTCCGTTTCTAGTGTTATATCTTGAATTTACACCTACTACCTCATAACTTTACGAATGATATAAACTGACACTGAAAGCTTTCAGTCTATGCTTCTGTCGCAAACTGCTGTACGATCTATTCAAGAAACTAATTGTTGATTGTAATTAACACTAGAGAAAATGGATAAGCGTTTTTTGAATATATTCCCCGGATTAAGTGAAGAAAAAGCAATTGCTTTACTAGAAACACCAATCGAAGAATTAGAAGATAAATCCGATCGTTATATTGCAGCAAGTCATTTAGTTAACTTTCCCAGTGAACGTTCAATCAATGTCTTAATCAAAACTCTACAAGATACAAACCCAGTTCTAGAACATAAAATTGCTAGACGTAAAGCGGTCGAAACATTGGGACGTTTAAATGCAACATCAGCACTGCCTGCAATTAGAGCTTGCTTAGGAGACGAAGACTGTTACACTGTAGAAAATGCTGTCTGGGCAATTGGGGAAATAGGAACTGAAGATCTAGAAATTCTTGCAGAAATTGCTCAGTTGTTGGAAAAACCTGGTCAAAGTTATCGTTTGATTATTCAGGTGTTAGGAAAATTTAACTATAAACCTGCAATAAATAAGATTCAACAATTTACAGCATCTGATGACGAACCTATTGCTAGTGCAGCGATCGCTACTGTTTGCCGTTTAACAGGGGATTATTCCCAGATGACAAAAGTGGTGGAATTTTTAGAACACTCAAATGTTAATGCTAGACGGGGTTGTATTCAAGACCTAATCGATACTAAATATTATCCATCTATTCCTAATATTGCTAAATGCCCTGTTTCCATGGTTTTTCGTCTCCGAGGAATTAGACTCCTAGCAGGAACAGGTATTCCTACAGGTGAGATTAATTTTGCTCAGATCGAACCCTATTTAGATTTGGTCGTTCGTGACCATCCCAATGATTTAGAATTAGTCCATGAATATGACCAAACTCCTACTTTAGAGTTTGCGATTCAAGAATTATACAGTACAGATTTTGGTAGGTGTTATTTAGCTGGCAAAACCCTTTTAGAGACTTATCCAGAGGTTGCAGGTGCAGCATTAATGGCAACCTTTGCAGAAAGCGCTCATAATGATTATGGTGCTCACTATCATGTAGTGAAGCTTTTGGGTTGGCTGAAATATTTTGATGGTTATGATTTATTGGTAGAAGCACTGCATAACAAAGCGCCTCAGTTTCAGAAGTCTCGTGGTGCTGCTGCTCTTGCTTTGGCTAATTTAGGAGATGAGAGGGTTATACCTTTGCTTAGGGAGACTATTAGTAATACAAGAATTTTTGATTTGAAATATGCTTGTTTGTTGGGGTTAAAACAGTTAGGGGATAGTCAAGCTGGTGATTTAGTTGCTAATGATTCAGATTTATTGATTCAGGCTAAAGCAAAAAATATGATTTGATCGGGAGCAGGACTTACGCAAAGGTAATATATATAGAGTCTAAAAACTATAACGTTATAGTTTTGAAAGCTATATATTTAGTCTCTGTGTAAGTCCTAATAATATTAACAGAGATTAGAAGTATGATAACTTAGAAATTTTGTAGATATTTGTCTAGGATAGTCTATAAAATTAGCCTTTAGCTAACAGCAGTTAAGGTTTGGAACCTTTCGTTTGGCCTTTAAAACCTCTCGGTTTAGGCATAACCAGAGACGTAGCCGTAGCCGGAGCCGTAGTCGTACCCCTAGCCGTAGCCCTAGCCGGAGCTTTTGCCGTAGCTGGAGCTATTGCCATTGCCTTTGCCATAGCCATAGCCTTTGTCATAGCCATTGCCATTGCCTTTGCAGCAAAGGTTGTCGCAACCTTTGCCTATTCCTTTGACGTAGCCTTCGTCGCAACCTTATTCCAGACACTATTAAGTAGTTACTTTGCTGATCGAGGGATGAAAGAAGATGACAAATACACTTTTCTTCATAATATAGCTGTTGCTTTTGCTGCCTTATGTGGAACATCTTTCAGAGATGCAAATTTAACTGATGCTGACTTCACAAATGCTACTCTCAAAAGTACAAATTTTAGAGGAGCTAACATAACCCGTACTTGTTGGAAAAACACTATAAAACTAGACCGCATACGACCAGGAACAACCTATCTAAAAGAGCCTAAAGTCAGAGAGTTAGTTAGAACAGGTAAAGGAGAAAATCAGAACTTCAATCGCTTTAACGACCTTCAAGGAGTCAATCTCCAGGGAGCAAACCTAACTAATGCCAGTTTCATAGAAGCGAATCTCAACTTAGCCAACCTTCAAGATACTAACCTTTCCCGTGCTAAGTTAGTAGGAACATTTCTAGACCAAGCTGACCTCACAGGTGCAACTTTAACCGGAGCTTTTCTTGAGGATTGGGGGATAACTACGAGAACTAAACTAGATGGTATCAAATGTGATTATGTATATATGCGTCTTCCCCCTGATCAACGACCTGAATTTCTGAAACTTACTCCTGAAGAGAGTCTTAATGATAATCCTCGCCGTCAACCTGCTGATTGGGAAAAGATTTTTGAGGAAGGTGAATTTGTGAATTTTATTACTCCGATGGTAGAGACACTAGACCTCTATCACAACCAAGCAGTAGACCCTCGAATAGTTGCATACTCATTTCGGAAGCTACAAGAAGACCATCCAGAAGCAGAATTAAGAATGCGTTCTATGGAAATACGGGGTAAGAATGATGAGGGATTATTGATAAAAGCTGAAACGACACCCCAAGCTGACCATTCAGTTTTACACTCTGAATATTTTCAGACTTATAACGAAACGACAGCTCTTCCATCGGAGCAAGTTCGACTGCTTTTAGCAGAGAAGGATAAACAAATTAGACAACTAACAGCTTGGATAGATACAACTGTTAATCGGTCTGGTGGTGTTAATATAGAAAATTATAGTAATGAAGGAAGTACAAATATGTCAGAAGGTAGTGGAGATAAAATTGATATTAGAGAAAACTATGGAATTGGAAAAGACGGAGAAATTCGTGGTGCAGTTGGCAACACAGGAGAAATTTATGGTTTAGCTGGTAGCCAAGGAGAAATTAAAGACTCAAAAATTGCTCGAAATATTTATGAAGCTCAACAAAAAACATTAGCTGAAACAGCAGCAGAAATTCAACAACTTCTCAAACAATTAGAACAGTCAAACCCTACAGAAACCACAGCAGGTCAAATGGCAGTTGTTACCCAAGCTATTGAAATTGTAGAAAATAACCCCACATTAAAACAGCGAGTCATAGGAGCATTAAAATCAGTAGGAACAGAAGCATTCAAAGAAGCTCTAGATAATCCAGTAGCTAATATTTTAGTAGCAGCTTTTCAAGGTTGGATTGAACCATAAAATCAGTCACTAATTATGAGGAGCAAGCTCTTCCATATTTTTAACAAACTTAGTATTACTCACAATCAAAATAACAAGTAACTTTTCTGGAAATTAAACTAATAATTCCTTTATTAACAATAATATTACAGGAAATTAAACAAATTACTATATAATAAAAGTTTAAAATCATTACCTACTAATATAGAATAATTGAAGCGTCAGACAATGTGATACTATTTATCTTTTTAATACTATAAACAAATTATCAATATGCCACACTTAATTCGCAAACTTTTCATAACAATCCTTTTATTATCTGTATTTTGCTTGAGCAACCCAGTAACTGTAATAGCTGCCACTCAACCACAGAATATTACCCCCACTCAATTAGAAGAATTAGAAAGTCTATTCGATCAAGCTTTAAATGCTAGTAATAACGGTGACTTTGCCAACGCTGAAAAATTATGGACTCAAATTCTAGAACAATATCCCTATAATCCGGCAATTTGGAGCAACAGAGGTAATATTAGACTTAGCCAAAATAAAATAGAAGAAGCAATATCTGATTATCAAAAAGCAATAGAAATTTTTCCTGATGCTCCAGACCCTTATCTAAATCGTGGTATTGCTTATGAAAGACTCAACAAATGGTCAGAAGCGATCGCTGATTACAATCAAGTCATAGAATTAGACCCAACTGACCCAGTTGCCTACAATAACCGTGGCAATGCAGAAGGAGGATTAGGAGAATGGGAAAAAGCCACCGAAGATTACAAAAAAGCTTCTGAATTAGCTCCTGAATATGCCTTTGCCCGTGCTAATTATTCTCTAGCTCTTTACCAAATTGGACAAACTCAGGAAGCAGTAAAAACCATAAAAAGCCTGGTTCGTAAATATCCTAACTTTGCTGATATGCGGGCAGCTTTAACTGCTTGTCTCTGGGAACAAGGCAAAAAAGGAGAAGCGGAAAGTAACTGGGTAGCTGCTGTCGGGTTAGATGGACGTTATCAAGACCTTGATTGGGTCGCTAATATTCGTCGTTGGCCACCTAAGTTGGTGAATGATTTGGAAAAGTTTATTAACCTAGAATGAAAACCAATCAATCTTGTGATTTTTACGATAGCATGCTACTTTATGCATAATAAGTCTGCTGGGCTAGGAGTGTCTAGGGGAGCCGTCGGATTGGCGAAGTACTGTGGAGCAACTGATAGACCAGAAAGAGGTTCGGCCTCAGAGGCAGGTGCTATGTTTCGCTTCGCGATATGTTTGCGGAGCATTCCGATAGGAAAAAGCGCAGCTCCCCTGTCAAGAGAGAGCAGAAAGTCCTAATCCGTGAGGTTTATTAATCCCGCATTGTCGTGTAAGGGGTATGTTGGAAAAATGTCAATAACCTAGAATAGTTGACTAAATTTACTTGTTTCCCAGACATTTGTCTGGGAATATTTTGCTTGATCAACAACCTATTGTGGTAACCACCCTGCACTAAGAAGTATGGTTAAACCCATAAAAAGTACAGAAAAAGTCCAAGTAATCCTATTCAAGGTTATCTCTGCACTTTTGGTGCTAGTAAACAATTGAGCTTGTCCACCAATACCACCAATTCCATCACCTTTGGGGCTGTGTAACAAGACAAATACAACAATACCGATAGCCGATATAATCCAGATAATTTCTGCAAGTTGAACAACATTCATAATTTTTAATTCGTTAAAAAATCCAATAATTTCACTGAGCTTGAGAAGGAGAGGTAATTATTAATTATTAATTATTAATTGTTGAACTGCCTCCTGTCTAACTAGCTGACTACAAACCCATTCGCACAGGAGTACGATTTTGTTGAATATCATATCCGGCATTTTCAATTATTGACCTTCCAGTCATCTCAGGAGGCTGGGGCAACTGTAAAATCTCCAAAATAGTTGGTGCTACATCTGCTAAACACCCATCTCGTCGTAAAGGCACTTTAGTGCCATGACCGGGAATTTTTCGTCCCTCTCCTTCTATGAGTATAAATGGCACAGGATTTGTAGTGTGAGCTGTCCAAGGACTTCCTTGTTCATCCCACATATATTCAGCATTACCATGGTCAGCAATAATTATTGCTGTGCCACCTACTTTACTAATACTATCTAAAAGTTGTCCTAAACAATAGTCAACTGTCTTAACTGCATTTACTGCCGCATCCATAACCCCAGTATGACCTACCATGTCAGGGTTAGCATAATTAATCACAATTAGAGAATAGATTTGTTTTTCCACAGCAGTGATCGCTACTTCTGTTACTTCTTTAGCTGACATTTCTGGTGCTTCATCATAATGAGCAACCATTGGACTTTGAATCAATTCTCGGTCTTCTCCCTCAAATGGTTGTTCTAAACCTCCATTGAAAAAGTAAGTTACATGAGCATATTTTTCAGTTTCAGCGGTGCGGAGTTGGCGTAGACCATGCTGAGAAATGACTTGTCCGAGAATATTATTTAAGTTTTGAGGCTTAAAAGCCACTAAGACAGATAAACTAGGGTCATATTGAGTAAAAGTTAAAAATGTCAATGGTTGAATTTGTTGGTGCTCAAACCCATTAAAATCTGGATCTACAAAAGCTTGAGTCAATTGACGGGCACGATCGGGACGAAAATTAAAGAATATTACTCCATCTCCAGGTTCTATAGCTCCTGGGGATACTCTAACTGGGATAACAAATTCATCTGTTATACCTTCAGTATAAGACTGTTGTAGTAAATCAGAAGCAGAACAACCTACTCCATAACCGTCTTTGGTCATTACTTCATAAGCTTTTTGAATTCTATCCCATCGTTTATCCCTGTCCATTGCATAGTAACGACCACTAATAGTTGCAATTCGTCCTACACCACTTTGATTAATGTGATATTCTATTTGTTTGAGTACCTGGACTCCTGATTTTGGGTTTGTATCGCGTCCATCAGTAATAGCATGAATACAAACATCAGAAATTCCTTTTGCTTTAGCCATATCTAGTAAACCTAATAAGTGGTTTACATGAGAATGAACTCCTCCTGGGGAACATAAACCCACTAAATGTAGTTTGGAATTACGCTCACTAACATCTTGACAACATTTTTCAATATCTTGATTTTGAGCAATTGAGCCATCTTCTACGGCATCAGATATTCTTACCAACTCCTGGGGTACAATTCTCCCCGCACCAATATTTAAGTGACCGACCTCCGAGTTACCCATTTGACCTTCTGGCAAACCTACTGCTTTGCCAGAAGCTTGAATCAAAGTTCTAGGATATGCTTGCCAAAGGCTATCAATTATAGGTGTTTCACCAACAGCAATCGCATTTCCTTCTTTTTCTTCTCGATAACCCCAACCATCTAGAATAATTAGTACAACCGGAGATATAGAAACTGTTCCCATGATTTTTTACCTTTGATACCTAATCTCGGTTCTATAATGACTAAATTCAACATACTACAATTGAGTATATTTTTATCTAATCTCTATTAATGTCTACTAATTAAGTAGACCAGTCTTGTTGAAAAGTTTAGCTGAAGTTACTATATCATTCAAATTATTTCTTGATTTTACTTTAGATGAATTTTATTAATATCTAAATATTAAATTAGATTTACATAAATTTGATGATAAAGGGAGGTAAAAGGGAATACCTTGAGAAGGCAACTAGAGAAAAATATAACTCACTATAAACCAATTAATGATGGATAATTTAATTTTTTTTTAATAAATTTATTGTCAAAAAACAAATTTTTAAACAAAATAAAGTAGTAGAAACAAATATCCTGATTTTTTTTTAAGCATTGAATTTTGGTATAACTAGTTCACAATTAAGATTGGCTTGACGCTATAGTTATTGAAAGTCGATCAAAAAAACTTAAAAATGTGATACTTAGAGTAGCAACGATGGTATTTTTGATCTTAAACTATTGTAAAATTTATCAACATAAACAAAATCTCAAATGAACAAAGTATTGTATTTCGTCAGCATAGGAATATTAGCTTTCTGGATACTTAGAGGTGAATCTGTAGCACTTAATGATGAAGATATGCAATTAATGGCATTATCAGATTCTGCCAGTTTTTCTAACCAAATCCTAGCTCAAGTTCCAGATTCTCCATCTTCTGATTCACAATCACAATCGACTATTCCATCAGCAGAAGTTCCAGAAAAGTCCAATACAGTTGCTAACTTGATCCAATCTACCGACCCAGAGGAAAGAGAAAAAGTTTTACAGCAAAACTTAGGAAATGAGGTAGATGATACTACAATTCAACCTTCTCAAACAATATCTGTTCCCACAGGTAGAGACCCATTTTCTGTTGTTCCTGAAATACCAGTACCAGAATTAGCACCAGAAGAATCTTCCGTAGCCCAATTGCCAGAAATACAAGGCCAACAACTACCTGGTCTACCTACCCTTCCTGAAACTACAGCACCCACTACTTGGCAACAAAATGTGAGAAGGATAGTACCTAGCGATGATAGTCCAATTGTTGCTCAACAAAGACGAAGAAGACCATTACCTAATACTTCACCATTCGAAAACTCATTTGTAGAGCATGGTTGTTAACTTTATCGCAAAGGTAGTATGATTTTGCTAAATTTTTGCTACCCTTGACAATATTAGGCTTTTCGGAACTAGCAATGCGTAAATTTCTACTAATATTAGGAGCGGGGTTACTATCAGTTTGGATAAGTGGATGTGAATCTCTACCATTTTTTAACAGAGGAAACAGTTCTACTGCCAATACTCCAGAATCTTCTCCTACTCCCATAGACCCTCCTGAATCTCCTTCTCAAATTCTTGCTGTTGACGAACCTTTCCCATCTCCAGATATTCCCCAAAAGTCAGAGACGGCAAAAGATTTAATTAGGTCTACAGACCCGAATGAAAGAACAAAATCCCTCCAACAAGAAGTTCAAACTCAAACACCTACTTCTATTTCAAGCATTCCAGAGACCAGAGACCCCTTCTCAAATTTACCAACTATTCCAGTACCAAGTCGGAGATCGAATCAAACAGGAGATTCTGTATCTACCCAACTTCCTGAATTAGATAGTCAGCAAGTACCAAATATTCCAACTCTACCAGAAACTAAATCCCCTTCCTCTTGGAGGGAACCAGAGTCAACTGCAACCAGAACAAACCAAGGGACAGACTCAAACCAAGTTCCTCAACAACAAAATTCACAACAGCCATCTGCCACAAACAGACAAAATTCAAGTTCAGCTCAATCACCCCCTCCATCAAGGCAAACGCCCAACAGTAAGCTACCGCAAAATACAAACAAACAAGCAGCATCACAAAACAATACTCAGTCAGGAAAAAATAATAATACAAAAGTTGCAGCTCATCCTCCAGGTACTACACAACAATCACAATCTCAAGAGCCACCATCTCCACCAAAACCCCCAGAGTTGCCCAGTTCATCTACTCAACAAGTACCAGGTTTACCAGAACTGCCAATAGAGTCAACCCCGCCTCCTCAGTGGCGAGGGCCAGGGTTTCCACCACCACCACCACCACCACCGCCACCACCACCTCCTCCACCACCGCCACCAGATACAACTATTGCCGACGGTATAGAAGTTAGTGGAGTTGTGCAAGTGGGACATCAAAAGCAGATTATTGTTAAGGTTCCTACAGAGCCTACAAGTAGATATGTAAAAATTGGACAACGACTAGCTAATGGTAAGGTATTGGTAAAGCGAGTGGACTTTAAGACAGGAGCTGACCCAGTTGTCGTGTTTGAGCAAAGTGGTGTGGAAATTCAAAAAGAGGTAGGAAGTCAGCCAACAACTGAGGAGTAAAAAAATAAATTATTCTAATTAAATTTCGTTAATTTTGACTGCCTGGAAAAACAGAATTATGTCAAATTTATGCTGAAGAAGAACTGGTAGTAATGGATTTCATGGAAAGTCAAATTGAAAGACCTAAAAAAAGACAAAAACAGTTTGATAGTGGAAAAAAAAAGAACATACTTTAAAAACACAATTGATAATTAGACAAAAAAGTGGTTTGATTATGTGCCTAGTCAAGATAAAAGGAAAAAATCATAATTTTAAACTATTGAGAGATTTAATTAAAGTTATTGCAGATTAAGGCGATCAAGGAATTGCAAAAATTCATCCATCAATTAAGTAAAACACCAATTGAGAAAAAGAAAGGGAAAAAGTTAACAAAATAAGATAAAAAATATAATCGTCAACTTAATCGATGACGAATTAAAATAGAACATATTCTAATCCTGAACGAAATCGGGGTAAGAGATTCAGGTTAATATCCAACTTAATAGCTGGTATTTATAATTAGGATTTGTCTAATTAAGTTGAAAAAAAAATCTATTAAATTTCTAGTTGGTTGAGCTTTTAATCATTAGGTGAACTTTTTTAGTATGCCTATTTTTAATGATTTGGCTAGAGAGCGATCGCTTAATATCAATTATTCAGAAAAAATCAGGAATTCTGCCTGTCTTATGAAGTCAATTCATACAAAAAATATCTGTAAATTATAGCATAAAATATTTTTGCAAGAAGTATCAAGTATCTTGAGACATTCTGGAGTAAAATTAGAATCAATTTCCACAGTTCTGTGCAACTGTATATAATGGATATAATGGAATCAAGAAATAATAGAAACTCTTTAAATTAATAAATAGGCTTAGTATAGGCCATGCTGCTATCAATAAAACAACTAAAAATAGCGATATTAACAGGTTCTTGCCTGGGATACACAATTTTGATGTGGCATCCTCAGTCCTTAATGGCACAAGAACAAACAGAAGCACCTTTTTGTGAAGGAAACCCTCCTACTGGCAGAGTTAAATGCAATTATCCCAATGGAGATAATTATGCTGGAGATTTTGTCAATGGAAGACCAGAAGGAAGTGGTGTATATGTCTATGCTAATCGTAATCGCTACGAAGGACAGTTTCGGAATGGTCTGCCTAATGGACAGGGTACTTTTATATTCTCTGATGATTCCAGAGTTACAGGAGTATTCCAAAATGGACAAATTAGGTCGGGTACAATTACTTTTGCCAATCAAGATCGCTTTGTCGGAGAATTTAACTTAGTGGAGAATCTCTCTAGTAATGTGATTAGTAGTCAGCCTACTGGTCAAGGTCAATTTATTTATGCTAATGGCGATCGCTATGAGGGAGATTTCTTTGCAGGTTCTCCTTTTGGTCCAGGAGTGTTTACTCGTGCTGATGGCATACGATGTCAAGGAGATTTTTATAATTCAGAACTAGATGGGAGAGGAAGTTGTACATATCCTAATGGAATTCGTTATCAAGGAGAATTAAGAGGAGGAATACCTCATGGTGTAGGGATTATTATAGATGCTGAAGGAAAAAGATTTCCAGGAGTATTCCGTAATGGTCAAAGACAAGAATAAATAGAGTAGTAAATACTACTATTATATATGTGATATGTGAATGATGAATTTTTCATTCACAATAGGACGGAGATGAAGAAATAACAAAGCCTTTTTGGTGTTCAGTTAACTATAGCCGAAAAGGCTAAGTTCTTCTAAGAACTATAGCGTTGCTGATTTGAGGTATGATATCTTGTCCGGATAAGAGGGCGAGCAAAAAACCTCCTCCTTCTACTCGGGGTTTCTTCTTCTTTCTTCCCTCCTGACTCCTGACTCTTGACTTCCCCTCCTGGGAGGGGTTAGGGGTGGGTTGACTCTTAAGTAATTAGAATTCATATCATACACGTGCTTCAGCAACGCCAGAACTATGTAATATCAGAGCTGTTTCATAGTGTTATGAAAAAATATCTACTTTCGCTTCGACACAAAATATCTTTATTATCCCTACTTTTTGCGGACTTATAGCGCTCCGCGCTAGGCAAAAGTCATGCATCAAGTGCTAATTGGCAAGGTTTCCTCAGAATGTAAGACGCACATCTGACAGTCAGAAGTTAAAAGTAATCCCTGACGCTCATTTGAGCCTTTATACAGCGCTTCCCGTTGTTATGAGGTACATCCATCGCGGGCAAGATGCCCGCACTACAATATTTTCATCATTTACTCTGTACCTCATTTGCCAGAAATATGCTGTAAATGTCCTCGCCCTTTGTTTCGACTGCTATATTTATAAATAGGGTTTGCTTATGGAAGTCTTTTGGTATGAGGTAGGAGTCAACCCACCCCTAACCCCTCCCAGGAGGGGAAGTCAGGAAGGCAGAGTCAGGAGGAATGGGAGATTTAGAGGAGGTAGTCGGATATTTTATCCCTTGATTTTTCTGCAATTATTCTGCCTTTTATTCTAAATTTTTGGTCGCTCAAGCTTAAAAAGTTGTACTTCTTTCCGCTGTAAAAAAGCTAAAACCTTTACCTGTAAATGCTTTTATATTTAATTAGCAAGCCCTATTTAGAAAGCACAAAACTTGAATTTGTAAGACTTATTTAGCACTATGAATTAGAGCAGATAAAATGATTATAAGTTGAATGAGAAAATAATTTTATACATTCAAATAATTCACTAAATTTTTCTGAATAATTTAACTATTTCCTATTTTCTCAATATCTACAAGAACTCACAGCTTAAATTAAGATTGGTATATACATCTTAAAAAGAAGAAAAGAGTATAGGTATAAAATCTAGAAATATTTAATTGCTAAGAGCAAACAATTTAAAAAAACATGACACCAACCACCTCTAATTCCTTTAGAAACCAACAGTTTCCCTTTAATTTTGTCCCCCACCCTACACAAGATAGTGATTTTCTCCAACAACTAGAATTTATTCCTGGCTTAAAAGAAATATTGACAATTAGACAAGTTCATGCTCTAGAACACGCTACAGTTTGGGTACTCAGTGAATTAGCAAACTCAGGAAATTCAACATCCTCTGATGAATCAATTGGAGGAATGTCTACACCACAAGGATTTTACCTTTATGGTTCAGTAAATCCATCTCAATTAGAGCAGGCAGTAGAAGTAGCATTGCAGCGAATTACTTCTGGAGAATGGGACTTGGCAGTACATCCTAGATGTGGCACAAACTTATCAGTAGCAATGACTCTCACTCTAGGATTGGCTCTAGGTATAAATACACTGATGCCCAGGAAACCAATTGAGCAACTCTTAGGTTTTGGCATTGCAGCTACGGCAGCGATCCAAATAGCACCAGAGCTAGGTAATTTAGCCCAAAAATATTTAACAACTGGTATTCCTTTCAATTTAAGAGTGATAAATATTTCTGTAACTCAAGATGTATGGGGTCGTCCAGCTCATTTTGTTCAAGTATCCTGGCTCAATTAGTTGCAACAAAACTTAAAAAAATCTTAGACTGAAAAGATATAGGATGAGGGGACGGTTTTACCATTCTTAAACTTTAAGGGAAAAAAAATTCATGGTTCAACGTGGTTCTAAAGTTCGGATTTTACGCAAAGAATCCTACTGGTATAACGAGATTGGTACAGTTGCTTCCGTTGACAAAAGTGGCATCAAGTACCCTGTTATTGTTCGCTTTGACAAAGTAAATTACACGGGTTTTAGTGGTAGTGCATCTGGCGTTAACACTAATAACTTTGGTACTGAAGAAGTAGTAGAGGTAGAAGCCCCTAAAGGTAAATAATTAGCCTCAAACTATTCTTTGAAACCAGAGCTATAACAAAACCTCATTTGAACAATTCTAATTAAATAAACAAAAATAGGCCAAAACTGGCTCGGATCGATGCTTAACTAGAAAAAATTTCTACAGTGTCTATATAATAATTAAGACTGTAAGAATTATAGTTAGCACTGTGCCAGAACTGCCAGAAGTAGAAATAGTAAAACGAGGTCTCAATCAACTGACTCTCAACAAAAAAATAGTGGGTGGGGAAGTGTTGTTAGAACGCACAGTTGCCCACCCAATTTCTGTAGGTGATTTTTTGGGCGGTTTGCAGGGAAAAGCGATCGCAGGGTGGCATAGACGAGGTAAATATTTACTTGCCCAACTCTACAAGTGGGACACAAAAATTCTCAAACTTACGCAGCTCAAAGAAAACCAAGATGGTTGGTTAGGAGTACATTTACGAATGACAGGCCAACTGTTATGGGTAAAACCAGAAGAAAGTCTACATAAACACACGCGAGTGAGAATATTTTTTGGCGATCGCTCTTCTGGAAGTGAAGGTCATCCTACCCATGAATTAAGATTTGTAGACCAACGCACTTTTGGCCAGATGTGGAGAGTACCACCCGCAACAGAAATATCTCACATTATTACTGGTCTGAAAAAATTGGGTCCTGAACCATTCTTCCCTGAATTTTGCCCAGAATATCTTACCAAGAAATTTGACAAAAGACATAGAGCAATTAAAACAGCTCTTTTAGACCAAACAACAATTGCTGGGTTAGGTAATATTTATGCTGATGAAGCGCTATTTCTCAGTGGTATTAGACCAACAACTCTGTGCAAAGATTTGACGGAAACCCAAATAGAGCAACTGCATCTAGCTATACTCAAAGTATTACAAAACTCTATAGATGCAGGTGGTACAACATTCAGCAACTTCTTAAATGTTAAGGGAGTTAATGGCAATTATGGTGGTGTGGCTTGGGTTTATAATCGTGCTGGTCAACCATGTCGAATTTGTGATACTTCTTTAGAGAAAATTAAACTGGCGGGTCGGTCTACTCATTTTTGTCCTCAATGCCAAGAAGGGTAGTAAAAGCTCAGAGTTGTCTGCTCCTATTCAATTTTCCTGCTATAAGACCAAATTTTGCCAGCTCCCTATCAATTTAGAAGTCCATATTGTAAGTTTTAAGTTCAACGTCGGGTCATTCACCCTAATTCCATATTAGAATTTCAACAGAAAATACAAGAGATAGAAATCATATATGGCAAACATTAAAAAAGGTAGTTTAGTTCGTGTTGTGCGAGAAAAACTTGAAAATAGCTTAGAGGCCAAAGCTAGTGACACAAGGTTTCCTCCCTATATATTTGATAGTCAGGGAGAAGTGGTTGATACAAAAGGAGATTATGCTTTTGTCAAATTCGGCAAAGTACCGACTCCAAATATTTGGTTGCGACTAGATCAGTTAGAAGAATTCAAGTAGACATACCTTTTTCCAAGTGTTCTAAGTAAAATCTCCTAGAAGCTTTAAGTATATACATAAATACAGAGGTCTCCTAAAAAAAATTGAACATGAGACCTCTGATGATTATTTTGGCAAAATTGCAAGGCATCTAATTATACTAACCCACATTCCGCACGACAAAATCTAGCATAAAAATCTAAGTCAAAAGTCATGCATTCAAAAGTCATGCATTAAGAAGAAAATTATAGAGGTCAATCAAAATAAACGATTCAATAAGTATTTATGCTTAATGTTTAACTGAAAATTTGACTCTTGATCGAGGTAAATGAAGATAATTTATATAGTATAAATACTTAAACAACCTCAGAATTTCATACTAATTTTCGTGTTACAAATTGAAGTGCGGAATGTAGGATACTAACTGCCAGGGCGGTTAGGTCAGAGAAAAATATAAAATTATTAGACCATATCATAGAGGTGATCGCTATGTTTCTCCTTTATGTCGTAATATTAAGTCTAATTAATTAGCCAAGGGTAAAAATTTTCTTCTCTTGAGAGAATATTTTTTTGGTGGGGAATGCTGCGCAAATAAAATTCTCATTCTCCCTACACCCTAAATTTTTTATTGTAGTTATTCTAAAGATACATAATATAAGCGCCTTGGCGACTGCTATAAATAAATAAAATAATTCTATGAATTCTTCACAATAAGGGAATCTGGAGATGTCAACAGAAAATCAGAATTTAGAAGCAGAAACAAATATTAATTTAGAGTCCGCTCAAGAAAGTTTTGGAGAAGAAAGTATTGAGGATGTAAATAAAACTCGTTTGCTACTTACTTTATGGGATTTAGGGGGAGAAGGAGAAACAGCAATAGGAGTAAAAAAAAGTGAATTAACTACCAGAGTTAAACGGAAAAAATACGGTAAAAAAATAGGTAAATATCAAGGAGTATATGAGGAGTTAGAAAAATCAGGAGCAATTAGAATTGAGATAAAAAATAGAGCAGTATTGGTTTTTATTACAGATATAGGTAAGGAAATGTTGGGAAAGGGTTTACAAAATCCTGATTTTAATTTTGAAGGAACTGTAGTAGCGGCGAGGTTAGCAAATACGCTTTTGAGATGGATACGAGAAATAGGTAATCATAGAAATTTGAAAATGGAGATAGAAACAACGGTAATTTCTGAAGGGAAGCTACATGAAGAAGAATAATAATAAATTGATAGAAGTAATGTTATAGGGATGGGATGAAACAATTTTACGCGCGCTGTATTTCTGACCGAATAGGAAAAATTATAGATATCTTGATATGAATCAGATTTGGTATGAATTAGTAAGTATAAAGATTTGAATAATATTATTTATGATAATTAGTAAAGCCATAACTATTACTACTATTGATTACTAGGTTTTAGGTGGTAGGTATTGGGGGTTAGGTCGCACTTAATGAAGTCAGAAGTTAGAATTAATAAGTCATAAGTCAGAAGTTAACCCACCCCTCGCCCCTCCCCCTCCCAGGAGGGGAAGCAGGGGATTTGAGCAAGGCTCCAAAAATATTTCGCTTTAAAAGACGGGGTTGCGCAACCAAATTATAACGAATATATAAGAATAAGAAAACTGCTATATTCTATGGTTTAAAAGAAAACCTCAATTCTCAGATCTGATTCCTGATTGCTATACATCCATTACTAACAACTCTTGGCAATTTTGAATAAACTGAACAGGAACATTTACCGATCTAGTTGCTAAAACTACGTAAGCATTCAGCTATCAGCAGTCAGCTATCAGCAATTAATAATGAATAATTACTTGTCATACAATTTATCTTTCATTAATGGATAATGGATAATGGATAATGAATAATTACCTCTCCCTTTTAGGGAGAGGATTGACCAATAAGGAAAAAATTTATTTTTTTCCCCTTGAAAGGGGAGGCTTTTAACCAGAATTGTTTAGTTGTTTAATTATTTAATTATTAATTATTCGGTAATAGTGCGCTTAGTAATTCTTAGCCAAACCTAAGTTTTACTAATAGCTGTTATCTTTTATTAAGCGCAACTTCATAGAGAAATGGTATCAGATTGAGTCCGGAGACTTTGACAGTAACTTTTTATTCTTTCCTCAATTTCAAAGGTTGCTTTTGCCTTTCCTAACATTAATAGCTGATAGCTAATAGCTGAGGGCTGAATGCTTACAAAACTACGAATGGTCATTTCAGTTATCAGTTGTAAAATTATGATTTATGAACTACTATCAGAAAATGTAGACTGCCTCCTTGATATGTTTAGATCAGACAAATTATTTTTGGTGAGTAGAAAAGACGATAAAACTGTTAATTTTTTGCAATTACAGCTTTTATCTCTTGAATGAGATGCACCCATTTGCAGTTTTAACGAACAGAAAAGAAAATCAAATCTACCTCACCTACATAAGTATAGATATAACTCTAAATATCCTGTTATAAACCACTGAAATTTATTAAATTCTAAATTAATATGACTAACAAATCTATTACTAACAACTCTTGGCAATTTTGGATAGACCGTGGAGGTACATTTACTGACATAGTTGCTAAAGCTCCGGACGGTCAAATTATTATTCATAAACTATTATCAGAAAATCCCGATCGCTACCAAGATGCTCCAGTACAAGGAATTCGTGAAATATTGGGAATTACTCAACATCAACCTATTTCTTCAGAAGAAATAGAAGTGATTAAAATGGGTACTACTGTGGCTACAAATGCTTTATTAGAAAGGAAGGGCGACCGCACAGTTTTAGTTATTACGAAGGGGTTTAAAGATGCTCTAAGAGTTGGTTATCAAAACCGACCAAATATTTTTGCTAGAGAAATTATTTTGCCGGAAATGTTGTATGAAAAAGTTATTGAAGTTGAGGAACGTTATACAGCGAAGGGTGAAGAAATAATTCCACTTCAAACAACGGAGTTAACTATTCAACTTCAAGAAGTTTATACAGCAGGAATTAGAAGTTGTGCCATTGTTTTAATGCACGGTTATCGCTACCCGAAGCACGAACAAAAAATTAAAGAAATTGCTCAAGAAATAGGATTTACTCAAATATCTGTATCTCACGAAGTTAGCCCTTTAATGAAATTAGTTAGTCGGGGAGATACTACTGTTGTTGATGCTTATTTATCACCAATTTTACTAAGATATGTCAATCAAGTTAGTAATTCTTTAAAAAAGGGAACAGGGAACAGGGAACAGGGAACAGAAAAGGAAAATTATTTTGCCAAAAAGATTTTAAGCAATATTTCAGAAAGACAGTCAGTTAAATTAATGTTTATGCAGTCAAATGGCGGTTTAACAGATGCTCAAAAATTTCAAGGTAAAGATAGTATTTTATCTGGACCTGCTGGTGGAATTGTTGGAGCAGTTCAAACAAGTAAAATGGCTGGTTTTCATAAGATAATTAGTTTCGATATGGGCGGTACTTCTACTGATGTTGCTCATTATGCTGGAGCAGAAAATAAAACAATAGAATATGAACGAGAATTTGAAACAGAAATTGCAGGAGTACGGCTACAAACTCCGATGATGTCGATACATACTGTAGCTGCTGGTGGAGGTTCAATTTTATTTTTTGATGGTTCTCGTTATCGTGTCGGACCTGAATCTGCTGGAGCAAATCCTGGTCCGGCTGCCTATGGAAAAGGCGGACCTTTGACAGTCACAGATTGTAATGTAATGGTCGGAAAAATACAGCCGGAATTTTTTCCGAAAGTCTTTGGGAAAGATGGAAATTTACCTTTAAATTTGGAGATTGTTAGAGAAAAGTTTACTCAGTTAGCAGCAGAAATAGGTAATAGTAAAAAACCAGAAGAAGTAGCTAGTGGATATTTAGCTATAGCTGTGGAAAAAATGGCAAATGCTATTAAAAAAATATCTTTGGAAAAAGGTTATGATGTTTCAGAATATACTCTTTGTTGTTTTGGTGGAGCTGGGGGGCAACACGCTTGTTTAATTGCCGATGCTTTGGGGATGAAACAAATATTTATTCATCCTTATGCTGGAGTTTTATCAGCTTATGGCATGGGATTAGCAGATATTCGAGTTATGAAAGAAAAAGCAGTTGAAAAAATACTAACTCCAGAATTATTGCCAGAAATTAAACAAGTTTTAGCCACACTGGAAACTGAAGCTAAACAAGAAATAAATTCCAATCAAAATCAAATATCCTTATGGAAAGTTCACATCAAATATCAAGGCAGCGACTCAACATTAATCGTAGACTTTGCCGAAAATATCTCTATAATGAAATCCGAATTTGAAACAGCCCATCAACAAAGATATGGATTTATCATGGCAGAAAAATCTCTAATAATTGAAGTAGTTTCCCTAGAACTTATTCAACAAATGGAAACACCAGAAGAAATAGAACAATCTCCCACTAAAAAAACTGCCATAACTCCAATTACAACAACAAAAATCTACACCGCAGGAAAATGGCAAGATACACCTATTTATCTAAGAGAAAACTTACAACCAGGAGCAAAAATTAATAGCCCCGCCTTAATCATAGAAAAAACCGGAACTAATATTATCGAACCTGGATGGCAAGCAGAATTAACCCTCAAAAATCACCTCGTATTAACCAAAATAAAAACCATAGAAAATCAAACAGAACCAACCACAAAATCTCAAACAAAAATTCCAACATCAGCAGACCCAGTAATGCTAGAAATATTTAATAACCTATTTCGAGCGATCGCCGAACAAATGGGAATTACATTACAAAAAACTGGCTCCTCAGTAAACATCAAAGAAAGACTCGACTTTTCCTGCGCCATCTTTGATCGAGACGGTCAATTAGTTGCCAATGCACCTCACATTCCCATACATTTAGGTTCCATGAGTGAAAGTGTTAATGCCGTAATTTCTGATAAAAAAGATATCCTCAAACCAGGAGACGTTTATGTTTTAAATAATCCCTATAACGGCGGTACTCATTTACCAGACATAACAGTTATTACCCCTGTATTTCCACCTCCCCAAAAAAACAAAGATATTTCACTTTCCCAGATAAAAAACTCTCCTGTCATGGCAAAACAGGAAAAGAATAAATCTATTACTCAGAAATTAAAATCCGTAAGCCTTTCTCCCAATGAAAATATTATTTCTGAAAATGAAACAAGTACTTCCCTAACTCCCCCTGAAAAGACAGAAAAAAGAGAAACTCCCATATTTTATGTAGCCTCCCGCGGTCATCATGCAGATATTGGAGGTATTACCCCCGGTTCCATGCCACCCCATAGTAAAACAGTAGAAGAAGAAGGAATATTAATCGATAACTTCCAACTCGTCAAAAACGGAAAATTCCAAGAAAAAGAAATATTAAAAATCCTCACCTCCGGCAAATATCCTGCCAGAAACACCAGTCAAAATATCGCCGACCTCCAAGCACAAATAGCAGCAAATGAAAAAGGTACACAAGAACTTCAGAAAATGACAGAAAAGTATGGCTTAGAAACCGTACAAACTTACATGAAATTTGTTCAAGATAACGCCGAAACATCAGTACGCCAAGCCATAAAAAAACTCTCTTCATCACTGAACAAACAAAATTCCACATCCACCTTCGATGACGGCAATAAAATTCAAATTTCTGTCAGTCTCGACAAAAAAAATCTCAGTGCAAAAATAGACTTTACAGGAACATCTCCCCAGCTTCCCACAAACTTCAACGCACCAACCGCAGTTTGTAAAGCAGCAGTATTATATGTCTTTCGTACCCTAGTTGATGATGATATTCCCCTCAATGCAGGTTGTCTCAAACCATTAGAAATTATTATTCCCGAAGGTAGTATGTTAGACCCAAAATATCCCGCAGCTATTGTTGCTGGAAATGTAGAAACTTCTCAAACCATCGCCGATACTTTATACAATGCTTTAGGAATAATGGCATCCTCCCAAGGAACAATGAATAACTTCACCTTTGGCAATAGTAAATATCAATATTATGAAACTATTTGTGGAGGTTCCGGTGCAGGTGTTAACTTTCATGGCACCGACGCAGTACATACTCACATGACCAACTCCCGGTTAACCGACCCCGAAGTTTTGGAATGGCGGTTTCCAGTATTGTTAGAAAATTTTGCCATTCGTTCCGAGAGTGGGGGTAAAGGTTTATATAAAGGTGGCAATGGAGTAATTAGGCGAATACGTTTTTTGGAGCAGATGACCGCCGGGATATTATCAGGTCATCGGGTTGTTTGTCCCCCTGGTTTGAATGGTGGGGGTGATGGTTTAGTGGGAAGAAATTATGTCGAACGCAGTGATGGGAAAATTGAAGAATTGGGGAGTACCGCCACTGTGGAGATGAATGTGAGTGATGTATTTGTGATTGAAACTCCTGGTGGTGGGGGAGTAGGAAAGTTGTAGGGTGCGTTTCTCTGTGCGACATGAAACGCACCTTAGTATTACATTTACTACCTTATATTTGATGTCTCCAGGGGTTAAAACACCCTGGATTCTAAGCGGATGTGCTTATGCGGGCTAAAGCCACGCCACGCACTGCTTACGATACTTTTTAGTTAGACTATCTAATCTATATCGTTGTGGAAGCATCAAAACTTCCCTAGCAACCTTGGCTAGTGCAGGATGGCAGAAATAAGTGACCAGTAGGAGCAATGCCCTCTTCCTGAGATAGAATACTCAGAGGTGCGATCGCATCGGAGAGGCCAGCCCCAAAAAGTGACCACTAAAAAAAAGTGATT
>NZ_JAAHGB010000095.1:0-21440 GCF_010672695.1 Okeania sp. SIO1H4 | reverse complement strand
CAAGGCGGATGGAATTTCACCACCAAGGTAATAAGAGTTATTCACAAGTCGAGGTTGTCCTCATGTGGTGACTTGGAACGGCCATTTATACCCAGTTTCCTGGTTTAGTGGCCAACGAGTCACACAACTTCAGCACGAGTAGCAGGTTTATTTGGATTCAAAATTTTTACATCTGGATGATTTACTACCAATCCAGTTGCAGTAGCTGCTGCTACTTTTTCCTTAGCCCAATCAGGTATTTTTTCTTTGTCTTGATAAATACTTAAAACCTGATCAGGATTTGATGGAATTTCCAGATTTAAGCCACTAGCTAAAGCAACTAATACCTGTAATCTTGGTACTTCTTGTTCTGGACGAAAAATATTTCCTGGATACCCACTCAAAAAACCAGATTTAGTAGCTGTTTGAATTTCTTTTTGAGTCGGTGAGTCTGCTGGTACATCCTTATAGTTAACAGCACTTTCTGTTAATTTTTCCTCAAATACTTTAGGAATTTGAGTAGCAAATTCGGCTCGCGTTACAGGTTGATCTGCCTCGAATTTATCGTTATCAACCTTAGCAATAATATCACGTTCTTTCAAAGGTTGAATGAAATTACTGGCCCAAAAATTATCTGGAACATCAGAAAATTTAATTTTGCCAATAGGAGATATTTCAGGAGATGGCGCTGCTGTAACGACTAACGGAATTTCAGAAGTTTCTGCTTTTGGAGAAGGAGAATCTGCTGTTTCACTCGCCCCTGGTGACTCAGAAGTTTCTGCTTCTGGAGAAGGAGAATCTGCCGTGGATGAGTCAGAAGTTTCTGCTTTTGGAGAAGGAGAATCTGCTGTTTCACTCACCCCTGGTGACTCAGAAGTTTCTGCTTCTGGAGAAGGAGAATCTGCCGTGGATGAGTCAGAAGTTTCTGCTTTTGGAGAAGAAGAATCTGCTGTTTCACTCGCCCCTGGTGACTCAGAAGTTTCTGCTTCTGGAGAAGGAGAATCTGTCGTGGGTGACTCTGTTGTTAAACTAGGAATAGGAGGGGCCAGAGGCAAAGGTGCAGTTGCCATTGGAGATCCAGGTAAGATACTTCCAATACCTAATGTGGCCAAACCCTTTCCAACTTGTGGGACTTTTGTAGATTTGGCTAATTCTAGTGTTGTCTCAGCCTCAGTATTGGCTCGAGCCAAACCTTTAAAACTTGTCTCTAACTGCTCAAAAGTATTAGTAATAGGAGTCAGAGTAGCCAAACTTGTTTCTAACTCTTCAGAAGTAGAAAGTGCTTGACCAAAATTTGATTCTGGTTCGCCAGTCAGCGTATTAAGTTGTGGTGTGCCTAAGCTAAAAATTGACTCCTCTGTACTAACATCTGGACTATCAACTATTTCAGATTTAGGTAAAGAAAGAATAGGTTTGGAGAATAGATTAAACCCATCATTCCCTCTAGTCGTTGTCCAGAAAAATACACTGCCAAGAGTCGCTAAGGCTACAAATATTGCAATCCACTCATCACGTTCCACTGGCCTTGACCGTGAAGGTGGGTTCGGAGGTATATTTGTCATTGTCATAGCTATATAGTGACAGCTCTAGATTAGACTACCATTAGGGATAAAAGGAAGATTATCGCTGCGCTCTAAGTCAGAAATAGGAAGTCAGAAGTCAGAAGTTTTTTTCTATAGACATCTCCAGAAAAGAGGGAACAGGGAACAGGGAACAGGGAACAGGGAGAAGTAATTGATAAGAATTGATTTTATTTTTGATTTTCACTCCTATGTCTTATGATAATTTTCGGTAATAAAATCTGGTAGTCCTAAAAAGGAAAGGATGAAGCTATAGGTAACGAGGCATTGTAATGATGGATGAAATGCTAGATAGTCCCTATATGATTTTCCAGCTTTTTGGAAAAAGATAAAGTCTTCCTGACTAAACGTGAAATTCGTTGCCGTAAAGTACAGCTAAATTGAAGAAGGAGTCAGGAGACAGAAGACAGGAGTCAGAATAGAATTTTTCACCGAAAAATTGGGTCTTAAGCTAAGAATCATTTAGATTCTATATTCCCTGTTCCCTTTGACAAAAATTGGATATATGGTTTAAATGCAAAACAACTTATATTAATAATTTGCAAGTCCCTCAAGCTCAAAGTTTGAGTCTCAGAAATTTTAAATAAAATGACTACTAAACCATTAATTATTGCTCACCGGGGTGCATCTGGCTTGGTGAAATTTGAAAATACTTTAGCTTCTTTTGAAAAAGCTATTGAATTGGGTGTACCAATGGTGGAGTTTGATGTGAGAAAAACTCAGGATAATTTATTTGTTGCGTTTCACGATGAATCAATTGATGGGATGAAAATTAGTGATTTGAGTTATCAACAACTTTTGGATATTTCTCGGCAAAAAGGTTTTGATGTCCCATTGATAGAGGATGTGTTGAAGTTGTGTCAGGGGAAAATTAAACTTGATATTGAATTGAAAGAAGTGGGATATGAATTGGAGATAGTTAATTTAGTCAAAAAATATTTAGATTATCAAGATTATGTGATTAAATCTTTTCTTGATGCTGCTATTATTGCGGTCAAAGAAGCAGATAATCAAATTACAACTGGGTTGTTATTAGGACTTAGTAAACCCAAAAATTTAATTGCTACTCGATTATCAGAAATCTTTCCTGAATTTCGTTTGTTTACAACTAAAGCTGATTTTGTTTCGCCTAATTATCAATTGATAAAATTTGGTTTTGCCTGGCGCATGAAGCTGTTTAATCAGAATATCTATGTTTGGACAATTAATGATGAAAAATTAATGGTTGAAACTGTCAAACAAGGAGCATTTGCATTAATTACAGATAGACCAGATTTAGCTTTGAACTTATTTGATGGGAATTAGCATTCGTTGTATGCAACGTTCCTACCTACTCCCCCACTCCCCTGCTCAATAAAATGTAGAAAAGTTTTTGAGAAATGGTGTTACGTAACCATCCAACAGCACACGTTGCATGAGATGTAAAATTGACAATTATTCCAAAAATGGTAAGCATACTATCACACACGCTACTTAATCTTTTGTTTATAGTAGTCGAAGGAAAGGTTAAGACAGATCAAAAGTTTAAAACTCAGGCAACGCAATATTTTTCCTGATTCTTTCTTCTGCTATACAAACTATTCTCTAAACAAAAAGAACCTCTTAGTTATGAGGCTCTCTTTTAACTTTTCAAGGTTCGTGCAATAAAGTATAGATTGAAAGTTGGTTAAAAAACTGTTTGCTACCTCAATTAGAGCCGGGAGACATTATTATTATTGATAATGCCAGTTTTCATCAAGGGGAGTCTATCAGAGAAATTGTTGAAGAGGCAGAATGCGAAATCTGGTATTTACCACCTTATTCACCAGATTTGAATAAGATAGAGAATTGGTGGGCTGTCTTAAAAACATGGATGAAACAAAGACTTAAAGAATTTGAGACTGTAGGAGAATGTGTAGACGCCGCGTTCAAAAACTGTCCTAATGTATGTGTGTAGTGTTGTATTACTTTCAATTTGATTGATGCAGTGCTAACAACAAGAACTACTATATTATTGTTTCTGAGCAAGAATTATAGCACTTTTGAATGTGTCTTCTAAAGGAAAAAAGTATTTCAAGAAAAAATTTGCTTTATCAAGTTGTACTTTGGTAATTGGGGCTAAAATTTGAGTTAGCCAACCAGAATTAACCCCCCAATTATGCACATGATATAAATCAGTAAACTTTACTTTTTCTTCACAGATTTCTTGAGCTATAATAGCAAATCCATATTTTTCTAATAAAGATTCTAATTTCTTTTCATTCTTAGGAATTTTCACATTATCATCTGTAGAAATCTTGGAAAAGCCATAAAATTTATTTATTAAATTTCCTATATTAGCAAGTATCTGAAGATTTTTAAAAGAACCAAGTGTGGAAGTAGCAATGGAACACAAACCTCCAGAGGTTAAAATTTTTGAAGCTTTAGAAATAATGATTTCTGGTTCCACATAAGCCATCATAAAATGAATCAACGCTAAATTTATGGTATTTTCTTCTAAATACTTCTCAATATTTGTTGCATCATCATGAAAAGCCTCTAATTCTATCTTTTGTAATTTATGTGAAAAGAACCAGTGCATTATTTAGTGTGATTTTGGGGAAAATAATTCTCAAAGAAAAAGGCATCAAAGAAAGATTTTTAGGAGCTGCAATTATGGTATTTGGAGTATTTTTAATCGGTATTTCACAACTAAAGTAAGAAGGAAGAAGTTCAACAATGAATAATTAATAATGAATAATTAACAATTACCTCTTCTTTAAAATGGATAGGATAGACTCAGAGGAAAATTTTTCTTTATTATCCCCTGAAAAGGGAAGGCTACCACAATTTTTCGGTAAAAGATAAAAATAAGTAGTGAAGCACAATTAATTGTATATTTGATTCCCTACTACCTACTCCCTACTATTCTCCCTATTCTCTTATTTATCAATTATTTTCCTCTACTCCCTACTCCCTATTCCCTACTCCCTACTCCCTACTCCCTTTTAAATAAGTACTTATGAAATTTAATTTACAAGCAAGATTACAAAATCATCTGAATGAAATAGTACGCGATCGCGACCCATATCTAGCATCAGGAGGGCATTTTTATGTCAGACAATATATCGGTCGGCAGTTGTCACAGTGGGGAAATGTAGAAATTGATGAATTTCAGGTAAGAGGCAAAAACCATCAAAATTTAGTGTTAAATTTATCCTCTATTAATAACAGTAAAAAACAGAAATTAGCACCAATATTAATTGGCGCTCATTATGATGCAGTACCAGGTACACCAGGAGCAGATGATAATGCAACTGGTGTAGCAGTTTTACTAGAATTAGCCAGAGAAATTTCATCTCAACCCTTAAAATATCCAGTTAGTTTAGTTGCTTTTGATATGGAAGAATATGGATTATTAGGTAGTCAGCATTATGCCGAAAAACTCAAACAAAAACAACAGCAACTTAGACTAATGATATCCCTAGAAATGCTCGGTTATTGTGACTCTACTCCCAATTCCCAAAGTTATCCTACAGGATTAAAATATTTTTATCCAAACCAGGGTAATTTTATTGCATTAATTGGCAATTTATTGACCATCATTGATATGTGTCAAATGAGTAGAAAATTTAATAAAATAGGAACGAATTGTCAGCTTTTACCAGTACCAAATCGAGGTTTAATTGTGCCTGATACTCGTCGCAGTGACCATGCCCCATTTTGGGATAGAGGATATAACGCTATAATGATTACCGATACTGCCAATATGCGAAATCCTAATTATCATCAAAAAAGTGATACTATTAACACTTTAAATTTAGATTTTCTCACAGGAGTTTGTCAGGGATTAATTGTCGCTATTAGAAATATTGTGTAAAAAATAAATTAGGAAAAAATCTAGACTAAGATATTATAATTATGCCCAAAAAATCTACAATTAAAAAGCTAATTTTAGGATTAATTTTTCTAGCAGTCGGAAGTAGCCAAAAAGTAGCAGAAGCAGATAATAATTCCACAAAAATCAGCCAACAAAAAACTCATAATTGTCAAATTAATCGACAACAACCAAAATTTTTAGTATTTGGAGGAGGTGGTACTCCAGCGCAAAATGAAATTGCTATTGAAAAAAATGTACTTTACTTTCAACGAACCCTAGAAAAAATCGGATATAACCCATTAGCAGCTACAACATTTTTTGCTAATGGCAATGATGGGCAAGCCACAATTCGCTACATTGATGAATTAGGAAAACAACGATTTAAAGTACCAGAAATTCCGAATATTCAGGGTAAAGCAACATTAAAAAATCTCCTTAATTGGTTTCAAAAAGCTTCTGGAGAAACATCTCATCCCCCTATATTTTTTTACTTTACAGGTCATGGCATCAAAAACCCAAACAATTATAATAATAATGCTCTAATGCTTTGGGAAGACCGACCTCTAACAGTTCATAAATTATCACAAACTCTAGATAAATTACCCCAAAATACTCCAGTAGTAACAATGATGGCTCAATGTTTTTCCGGCTCATTTGCGAATATTATTTATCAAGGTGGCGACCCTAATAGACCTATAGCACTTCAGAGCCGTTGTGGTTTTTTTGCTACTATCAAAACTTTACCTTCAGTGGGCTGCACTCCAGAAGTAAACGAATCAGATTATAAAGATTATAGTTCCAGTTTTTTTGCCGGATTAAGTGGTTATAGCCGTATGGGAAAAAGAGTAGCTTCAGCAGATTATAATCAAGACGGAAAAATTAGTTATATCGAAGCTCATAGCTTTGCGAAAGTAGACGAAAAAACAATTGATTTGCCAGTTTCAACTTTAGAAGTATGGTTACAAAATCAGGCAAGTAAAGCCGATATTAAATTTATTTGGGAACAACCAATTATTAATCTTTTATCCAAAGCACGACCAGAGCAACAATATGTAGTTAAATCAATAGTCAAAATGTTGAATTTCGACCCGCAAAAATCTTACATAGAAAATGCTGGAGGAAGTATCACCGAACAAGAAATTAATAATCAAATAGAACGAGCATATTTTCTCCGTTTAGGAATGGAATTAATTAATATTGGTGTAGAAGAAAAAATTATCAAAGCTTCAGATAAAACAGCGATTACTATTTTTGAGCGTCTACTCAAATGCGAAGCAGATATCCCGGGAAGATAGTCAAATAAATAGTACAAATAGATATGAGGCATGGTATAAATGACCAAAACCTAAGAATATTGAATCTAGTTATACAAGTTAAAGAATTAACTAGAAATTGGAGGAAAATTGTACAAAATGAAACGCTCTCTATATTTATTTATAAGTCTAGCTCTTTTAGGGTTAACATCCTGTAGCGCGGTCAAAGAAATTCAGGAATTAATTGACCAACCCCCACCACCAACCCCCACAGCATCCCCTGTCAAAAAAAAAGTAAGAAAATTATTTCCGATTCAGCAAAACGGAAAATATGGGTTTATTAACAAGATGGGTAAAATAGTTATCCCTCCAAGATTTGAGCGGGTAAAAAACTTTTCAGAAGGATTAGCAGCAGTAAAAATTGCAGAAAGGTGGGGCTATATTAATGAACAAGGAGAAATAGCTATCAAGCCAGAATTTGATTCTGTTGTACGTTTTTCCCAATCTTTAGCACCAGTCAAAAAAATTGGTCAGAGATGGGGTTACATTAATAAAAGTGGAGAAATGGTAATTCAACCCCAGTTTGAAGAGGCGGTCTATTTTTCTGAAGGACTGGCACGAGTTACAATTGATGGTAAGTGGGGTTATATCGATCCAACTGGCAAAATAGTGATTCAGCCAGAATATAGAGGACAAACGGGACGCGGGTTCTTTGTTGATGGATTAGCGGCAGTGAGAATTGGTAGTGCTTATGAATATGGGTACATAGACCAGACTGGAAAAGTGGTAATTGAGGCAAAATATGATTTTGCTGGAGATTTTATCAATGGTTTAGCGAGGGTCAAAATTGGGGATAGGTGGGGATATATTGATAAAACTGGTAGAGAGATTATTAGACCACAGTTTGTTTTTAATCAAGAATTCTCTGAAGGGTTAGCAGCAGTAAAAATTGATGACAAGTATGGTTATATAGATATTTCTGGTAACAGAATAATTCAACCGCAATATGATTTTGCTGGCAACTTTTCAGAAGGTTTAGCAGAAGTCAGGATTGATGACAAGTATGGCTATATTAATGCTTCTAATGAGATGATTATTGAGCCAGAGTTTGATAATGCTTTTGGGTTCTCCAATGGTATTGCAGAGGTGTGGGTAGACGGGGAAAAGGGTTATATAGATAAAATTGGCAGATTTGTCTGGAATTTAACTAAATAAAGGAGTAGGGAATAGGGAGAATCAAGAGATTTACCATGTATAAACAGGATAGTTTTTTTCTAGATCGCTATTATCCAGACATGATATAATACCAATTACCAAAAGTAATGCTATACTTCAACAGTCAGATAGTTACCAAGATTCAAAGTCTGTTTTTGACAATTATGAGTCAGTTAGTATAGATTTTTCCTACTTTTAACCTCTCCTACACCTACCACACTTCCCACTCTTCCCCACCCAATCAAACGTAGCATTCTTTTTAAGAAATGATATAAGTAGGTAGGTCAAACTAAGAGTAAGCTATAGAGAGTCATTTGAATACATCTGCTTACTCTTTTTTTTTGCTTTGGGAGAATATTGCAACTATTATACATCTAATTTGCAAGTAACCAATATCTTATACCTTTATTGGCAGTAGCTTTTAATATTTACTCTAGCAAAAACCATGTTTTTTTAATATGATTATTTGAATTGATTATCAATTTTAGATTATTTTGTGCTTAAAATGATATCGAAAAAGCCTCTTTTTGTCAATAACAAAATGAGCTTTTTTTGAAAGTAAACAAAAGTAACTCTTGATACTAAAACCCTTTTAAAAGTTGTGATATTTTGAAAACAAGGTTGCAATATAACGACCATTAAAGGCTAAAAAAAGTTACTATTATTAAAAAGCGTTCAGCAGTTCAGCGATCGGTAGTCAGCTTTGCGCGTTTGCG
The DNA here is from genome assembly GCF_010672695.1 of Okeania sp. SIO1H4. NCBI lineage: Bacteria > Bacillati > Cyanobacteriota > Cyanophyceae > Oscillatoriales > Microcoleaceae > Okeania > Okeania sp. SIO1H4. The sequence continues at coordinate 12,859 of NZ_JAAHGB010000095.1, read as the reverse complement.
GAGCATTCCAGAACATAAAGGGGATTTAAACCCCTCCTAAAATTAAGCGACAAGCTAGAAGTAGGGGATGTTTTACCCAAGCTTTTCCTGACAGAATGCTCCGAAAAAAATACCTAATTGCGCAAATTTTTAGGCTGATAGTTGATAGCTAATAGCTGATAGCTACTTAAATAATAATTACTCAGTCGAAAGAGGGAAATAACTATGAGTCTAAACCAGGAAAAACATCAATCTCCTCATCATGTTGTCATCGTTGGAGGTGGATTTGCAGGGCTAGAAGCTGCCAAACAGCTAGGAAAAGCACCTGTTAAAGTAACCTTGGTTGACAAGAGAAATTTCCATTTATTTCAACCATTACTTTATCAGGTAGCTACAGGTAGTCTTTCTCCCGGAGATATTGCTTCTCCTCTTCGCGGTGTAGTTGCAGAACAGAAAAATACCCATGTTTTGATGGGTGAAGTTGTGGATGTCAATCCCGAACAGAAAAAACTCATTTTGAGCGATCGAGAAATAGATTACGATACATTAGTTATGGCAACTGGTGTTAGCCATAATTATTTCGGAAATGATTGGTCAGAAAAAGCTCCTGGACTAAAAACAGTAGAAGATGCACTAGAAATGCGTCGTAGAGTATTCGCCTCCTTTGAAGCTGCAGAAAAAGAATCAGATCCAGAAAAACGAAAAGCACTGTTAACTTTTGCAATAGTTGGCGCTGGTCCCACAGGGGTGGAATTAGCAGGTGCTTTAGCAGAGTTAGCGCACACTAAATTAAAAGAAGAATATCGCTCTGTTAATACTAGCGAAGCTCAAATTTATCTAATCCAAAGTGGAGAAAGAGTTTTACCTTCGTTTAAAACAGTTTTATCAGAAAAAGCACAAATAGAACTGGAGAAGTTGGGAGTCACAGTGTTGACTAAAACACGAGTGACTAATATAGAAAACAATATCGTCACCATTCGCTCTGGAGAAACAACCCAAGAAATTCCCGCTCACACAATATTATGGGGAGCAGGAGTTAAAGCATCAGCAGTTTCTCAAGCAATATCTAATCGTACAGGGGCAGAATTAGACCGCGCAGGTCGTGTTTTTGTTAATGAAGATTTGACAGTACCTGGTTATCCTGACATCTTTGTCATTGGAGACTTAGCTAACTACTCTCATCAGGGAGACTCTCCAGTACCTGGAGTTGCACCAGCAGCAATGCAGGAAGGATTTTATGTAGCGAAACTGATTCAAAAACGGTTGAAAAATAAGACCTTACCCCCATTCCACTATATTGACTACGGTAGTTTGGCAGTTATTGGTCGTCACCAAGCAGTTGTACAATATAAAGCAATTCGTTTTTCAGGTCCTCTAGCTTGGTTTGCTTGGTTATTTATTCATATCTACTATATGATTGAATTTGATAACCAACTCATTGTCATGATTCAGTGGGCCTGGAGCTACTTTACTGGTCAAGGTGGTGCTCGTCTAATCACTGAAAAAGCAACTAAAGCACCTACCTATGAAGAATGCCAGGCTCGCTATACTCCGCTAGTAACAAGCGAATCATCTGGTGAAGCTTAATTTAATCAGGGAATAGGGAAAAGTCAAAATTCAAAAGTCAAAAGTAAGAATTTTTAAGTTATATCATGTCCGGATAATTAGTGATAAAAAAACTTTCTCCTTATTTTCGTCTTTCTTCGCTCCTGAATTCTGAATTGCAGAATTGCAGAATTGCTGAATTCTGAGTAGTTTATTTATAACTGTTCAACCGGACATGATATTACAGCGGTTTTCATTTCAGTAGACCACAGTAGGGACGTTGCATGCAACGTCTCTACATGGTTTTGGTTATAACGATGTGTTCATCAATTTGAAAAGCGCTGTAAAAGCTAATGCACAGTTTTAGCTGTGTCACTCTACTACCAATAGCTCTTCCTTCTTCCTTCTTCCCTCTTCCCTCTTCCTTCTTCCCTCTTCCCTCTTCCTTCTTTTAAACCCTAAATATAAGCTTGAAGTTCCGACCGTAGGACAGTGTCAACCCGCTGATATTCTGCTTGTAACTGAGAGAAAATCTTATCCGCTCCTTCTGTTGTACCTTCACGCGCAATATATTCTAACTCTTTGCAAAGCTCAGGCAAATTATTAGCTCCCACAGAAGCACTACTAGATTTCATACTATGAGCAGATCTTTGTAGTAATTTTGCCTGTTGTTGTTTAATTGCTTGACTCATTTCATCTAAAAGTTTAGGTGAATCTTCCAGATAACAATCAATTACTTCTACTAAAAGCTCTGAGTTACCTCCAGCCATTTCCTTCAACTCTTGCAACACTGCTAGATCGACAACTCCTTCTAACTCTAGTTGAGGTAAAACATCTTTTTCAGTTGTTGTTTGTGGGGGACCATATTTACTTAAAACTGTAGTCAATGCTTCTAAGCGAACTGGTTTACTAATATAATCATCCATACCAGCAGCTAGACAATTTTCCTGGTCGCCCTGCATTGCATTGGCCGTCATAGCGATAATACGCGGGCGTTTTTCTTTTTCCCATTCAGTACAAATTTGGCGTGTAGCAGTCAAACCATCCATTTCTGGCATTTGTACATCCATCAGTACCACATCATAAGATTGACGACGTAAAGCTGCTAATACTTCTAAACCATTAGCGGCAACATCAGCCCGATATCCTAAATTTTTGAGAATATTAATTGCTACTTTTTGGTTAACGACATTATCTTCAGCTAATAGAATTTTTAAAGGTAATTTTTCTGCTAACTTGGAATTTGATTGAATTTTAGATTTTTGGGTACTATCAACTATACTCTCTCTCAGGATACCTACTAACACTTTTTCTAGTTGAGATTGTTTAATTGGTTTGTTGAGATAAGCAGTAGCATTGATATTAACGTTCTCAGTAGAGTATTCTAGTTGACTTAGAGAACTGAGAAAAACTAAAGGTAATTCTTGACAATTAGGTAACTTGCGAATTTTATTAGCTAGAGTGAAGCCATCCATTACTGGCATATATACATCTAGAATAGCAAAATCAAATGTCTGTCCTGACTGTAATAAATTTATCGCTTCTTGCCCACTACCTACAGCTTGAGAAATCATACATAAAGATTCTGCTTGAAGTGTTAGTACTTGCCTGTTAGTAGCATTGTCATCTACAACTAACAAATGTTTATTTTTTAATATTGTTTCAGTTTCTGATTTCTGACCAAGACATGAATTTTCGCCAATAGCAGTAGCTACTACAGTGAAAAAGAAACTCGAACCAACTCCTGCTTCACTTTCTACCCACATCTTTCCTCCCATAATTTCACTTAACCGCTTGCTAATAACTAACCCCAATCCTGTGCCACCATAGTTACGAGTTGTAGAAGCATCAACTTGACTGAAAGGTTTGAACAGACGATCCATACGATCTTGAGGAATACCAATACCAGTATCTTTAACCGCAAATTGTATTTCGTAGACAGTAGAGCAGGGAATATTTGATTCTAGACATTCTGTTTGATTAGGAATGGGATAATCCCTTTTTTGCCCAGGGTCTAAATTTTGATTCTGAAGTGAAGCTGTTACTGATAATACCACTTCCCCAGTTTCTGTAAATTTGACTCCATTGCTGAGGAGATTAACTAATACTTGACGTAACCGAGTTACATCTCCTACTATAACTTCAGGAGTTTGTTGCTGTATTAGATAAGCTAGCTCTAATTTTTTTTCGGCTGCTTTTGGAGCCAATAAATCTAGACATTCCTCTATACAGCTTCGGATATTAAAAGGTTGTTCCTCTAAACATAGTTTGCCAGATTCAATTTTAGAGAAATCAAGAATATCATTAATTAAGCTCAATAAAGCATCTCCACTGTTGCGGATAACTTCGACAAAATCTTGCTGTTGTGAGTTTAGCTCTGTGTCTAACAGTAAACCTGTCATCCCAATAACTGCATTCATTGGAGTCCGAATCTCATGGCTCATTGTAGCAAGAAATTCACTTTTGGCTCGGTTAGCAATTTCTGCTTCTTCTTTAGCAGCTCTGGTTCGATCTTCTGCTTGTTTCTTCTCTGTAATATCTGTTATTGTGCCCACAGCACGATAGGGTTGACCTGATTCGTCACAAATACGTTGTCCTTTGGTAAATATCCAGACATAATGCCCATCCCGATGTTTGATGCGATGGGTATTCTGATAACGTTCTGTTTCTCCTGCTAAATGTGCTTCTACATCTCTGAGGGTTGCTTCTAGATCCTCTGGATGTATATTATCTGACCAAGTAGATAAAGTGTAAGGAAGTGGGTCATTTTCGTGGCCAATAATTCTCATCCAGGTAGGTGAATAGTAAACCTGATTTGTTTGTATATCCCAATCCCAAATTCCATCGTTTGTACCAGATATAGCAAGTGCATAGCGTTCTTCGCGATCGCTCAAAATAGATTCTATCCGGCGACGTTCCAGAATTTCTGCACTGAGGTCTCGATTTTTTTTGTGTAGTTCTTGAGTTCTTTCCCTGACTCGGTTTTCTAGAGATTCGTTTGTGTGCTTAATTTCAGTAAATTTTTCCTGTAAAGCTAATAGCATTGACTGAAAGTTAGCAGTGAGGGTATTAATTTCTGCGATTCTACTCTTCTTTGCCAAACCTATAGGAGCTTCTTGATACAGTAGTTTTTGAGATAAGTCTGTGGTTACTTGTGTCAGTGTTAACATCGGTGCTACTAATTTTTTACTGACTAAGACTGATATGATTAATCCTACCACTGCGATTATTTGCATTGTCACCAAATTTTTAATATAACTCGTTTCTAGGAAGTCTATGTAAGGAGCTGTAGGTAATGTTACATATAGAGTCCAAGGAAGATCGGCACTAATTTGCATCTTTTTTCCATAAAAAGATTGTTTCCATCGTTTCATCTTTGGCATTCCTGGTGTTGTTGGTTGCCACTTAAAGATATCTCCTTCGTATTCCACATTTCCTGTTTCCTGTAAGTCAAATTTTTCCTTCGTAGTTGCCTCTGAACTACCCTCAGTAATGATGTATTGTTTGCTATCAACCAGTATTATATTTATTTCTTTTATTTGAGTATTTAGTTGCTGAAGTTGACCTAATTCAGCTATGCCGACAGAAGCATAAGCTATTCCCTGGAAGCTATTCTCTTTGACTATTGGTACTATGATACCTATATGAGGAAAAGGAGATGCTTTATCTCTATGAATATCTGTAACTTGTGGTTGCAATTCTTTGGCAAGTTTGCTCCAAGTATACTTATTAGATATGTTTAAGTTGACTAATGATTCTCCTAATTCATTCAATGCAGGTTCAGCCGCAATTATATTACCCTTAGCATCAGTAACATATACTTTTAAAAAAGAGGTAAATGCTTTTTTTATTACTGATGTACTTTGTTGAAGAGTAGATATTTCATTCTCAGGTACTTGAGCTGCTATTTTTGCTAATTCTTCAACAGCATACAAGTGTTTTTGATACCAAAACTGTAAATTATTTACCAGAGGAATTGTTGTGGCCTTCAGTTCTTTTTGAATATCTTTTTCTACTATTGTTAGTATATGTTGTCCATTCAAGATTGTGAGGATTAAAGCAGGTAATAAAATTAATGCGACTAATAAGTGAAAAATAGTTTCTTGAAAAGAGATTTTTTTGTAACTTTTAGATAATTTAAACAGTTGATTTATAGGTAAATAACTAACAATTAAGTTAGCAATTAAGGCGTTCAAGAAGCCATTAATTGACTGCTTCAACATAATTAATACAGTTTGTGTTGTACCTACGTTCAACATTAATCCATAAAATAATGCTACTAGAGGCATCCCAATCAAAAGCCAATATATTCCATCTAGCAAGACTATATTTTGCCAAGGGCGACGCTTTAACATTATTCCCACAAACATAGCTTCCAGAGTAAAGATAGCGATCGCATAGGGATGGTGCCAGAGGAAGTATGTGTGACTACCAGCAATGAAGGCGGCTATTGTTCCCCATATAACTCCATAGAGTTCGACTATCATAAACACTGCAATACTACCGAAGAGAAAATCTACCCCAAAGAATAAAGGTAATTTGAAATAATTGCCTAAATAACCTAAGATGATTAGTAATATTAATCCTAGTTTGCTTGTCAAGCTATAATTTTTTAGTGATTTTTTATTCTTATGGAAAAAGTTCATTTTTTTTACTTTGTTTTTGGCAGTTATCAATATTCATAAAATTACATTTTACTTGATGGTATTCAAGTTGTCTAAATTAGGATAATTAAACTTCGTAATTATTCAGAAGTTTGAACAATAAGTATTATTTGAAGAAGGAGACAGGAGACAGGAGACAGGAGGAAAATTACATGGGGATTCGCTCCCCCAAGTAATTTTGAACACCCTGTAGACGGTGGGGTATTAAACCCACAAAGAAAATGATTAACTGTCTTAATATTAATCTATTAATGAAAAAATAGCTACAGAGATAAGCTGATAATTTGGTTAAGGTTCTGATAAATTTCTCCCTATTCCCTATTCCCTATTCCCTCTTTTATGGAGATATATATAGATGTATTTAGGGCTTGCTGATTAAATATCAAAGCATTGACTGATATTGGTTTTAGCCTTTTTAGGATCGAAAAAAGTGCGCTTGTTTGAGTCTAATACCAATTTCATAAAATATTGCAAAGCGTGAGGACACAGGGAACAGGGAACACCGGAGCTGGGAACAGGGAACAGAGAAAGAAAAACATAAATATTAAAGAGGAAAAAAGGTGGAAATTTTAGAATTTATGGAATTTATAATTTTTTCTTTTAAGAAGAAATCACAAATTAAGATGTAACTGCCTTTGCGTGAATTTGGTATAAAACGCTCAAAAAGGAGCGTATTTTAGGCGCATAGTTTGGCAGAAAAATCAAGGGACAATTCTTATTCCTATCTCCTCGCTCATTCCCATTTCTCCTGTCTCCTGTCTCCTGTCTCCTGTCTCCTACCCCCTACTAAAAGACTTTTGAGCGCAAACCTTATTTATTGTTGATAATTCATCATTTTGATGTTGATGATAAACTACCAACAATAACTCACAAATATTAACTTCTGAGATTTACTTGAAATTTATCAACCAAAGCATCTCGTACCTTTTGCTGAATTGGATCGATATCTGCATCAGTAAGAGTACGATCGCTCATCCGATAGATTAATCGAAATGCTAAACTCCTTTGACCCTCCGGTACATTTTCACCCCGATATTCGTCAAATAATTCTATTGACTCTAATAACTTTCCAGCAGACTCAGAAATTACCTGTTTAATCTCATTCACAGACACCTCAACTGACACAAAGAAAGCAATATCTCGGTCAGCAGGTGGGAACGTAGAATAACCGCTAAACTTGCGCCTCAACATATCTGCTTGAGTCATCACTGACAAGAGTAACTCTAAATTAAGTTGAAAAACATAAACCTCATCTGGTAACTCTCGCTCCTGTCGTAGTTGAGGATGCAATTGCCCGAATACACCGAGTGATTTACCTTCCAACCATAATGACGCTGTTCTCCCTGGATGCAATAAGGAATTTTCAGAGGTTTGTTTATATTCAACTGCTAAATAGAGTCGTTCAAACACTTGTGTCAAAATACCTTTAGCTTCAAACCAACTTAAAGGTTGTTCCCGACCACCTAGAGTCCAACTTTTGGGAGCATTACCCATAATTCCAGCGATCGCATCTGCTTCCTGAAATTTTTCTCCCTCTTTCCAGAAAATACGACCTATTTCAAACCCATTTAATGCTCCATTTCCTTGTTCGAGGTTATATTGAAAAGCATCAATAAGTCCACTTAATAATTCTGTACGGAGAGCAGAATATTCCACAAATAAAGGGTTAGCGATCGCTATTTGATTTTCCTCACCTTGCTTAACCAAAGAATAGTGCATCAATTCTGTTAACCCTGCTCCACGGAAAGCTGCTCTGAGATTAAGCACCGCAGACTGTTCCGGTGGTAAATAACCCGCAGCACTTTTACTTGGTAGAGTTTCGCAGAAGTTATCATATCCATACAAACGGGCGACTTCTTCTATAAGATCTATTTCCCGTTCTAAATCTCGATAACGATACGGAGGTACTGTCACATTCCAAACTACCTCCTCTGTAATTTCCGATCTAATTAAACCACATCCTAAAGATGCGAGAATACCTTCCACTTCTTCTGGTTGGAGAAAAGATTCATACAAAGTACCTTCTCCGCGCTTCAGCGGTCCTAAAATTTCATTAATTCGGTTGAGACGGAGGGATAATTCACGAGTTACTGTCAGGTGGTCTCCTGCCGTGCTAAAACTTTCTTGAGTAGTAGTCTTTCCACCAGCTAGTTCAGTAATCAACATAATAGCACGACGGCAGGCCAATGCTAATTCAGCGTGATTAACCCCACGTTCATATCTAGTTGATGCTTCTGTGCGTAGACCTTGAGTCCTAGCTGAACGACGGATAGCGATCGGAGCAAAAATTGCTGCTTCCAATAATAGGTTTGTGGTATTGTCATTAACTTCCGTTTCTTCACCACCCATTACTCCAGCTAAAGCAACTGGTTTGTCATTGGCCGTAATTAATAATGTTTCAGCTTCCAGGGTCCGCTTTTGACTGTCTAGGGTCGTCAGAGATTCGTCAGACTTTGCATAACGAACTCCTATTGTCAACTGCTCATTACCTGTCAGGGCTATTATTTTGTCTTGGTCAAACCCATGAAGTGGTTGACCCCACTCTAACAAAATATAGTTAGTAACGTCTACTACATTATTGATAGACCGAATACCTGCAGCATCCAATCGTTGTTTTAACCATCCTGGTGAAGGACTAATTTTTACTCCTTCAATAAAAGTACCAATATAGATCGGGCAAGCTGCCGACTCTGAGATATCTATTTTCAGACTACTAGAGCTTTCTTGCTCTGTAATCAGAGCGCCAGAAGCTTCTGGTATTCTCAGAGATGCTCCTGTCAAGGCCGCCACTTCTCGAGCAACACCAATCATACTCAAAGCATCAGCACGATTTGCTGTTGTTGTCAAGTCTAAAATGACATCATTTAGACCAAGTAAAGGCCGAACATCACTGCCTAACTGGGGATTTTCTAACTCAAAGATATGAATTCCTTCAGCATCTTTTGTTAAGCCCAATTCTGCCAAGGAACAAATCATCCCTTCAGAGGGGACACCTCGTAGTTTACTCTTTTTAATTTTTAAGTCAATTTTCGACAAATAAGTACCAATAGTTGCTACTGGCACATAAATATCTGCTTTAGCATTAGACGCTCCACAGACAATATTTAATGGCTCTGCTTTGCCAATATCTACTTGGCAAACTTTGAGTTTATCAGCATTAGGATGTTTATTAGCTTCTAATATTTTTCCTACGACTACCCCAGTTGCCCAGGTGCTTCGATCTTCTATTTCTTCTACCTCGAAGCCTGCCATTGTCAGAGTTTCAGCTAACTCTTCTGGAGAAATTTTGATGTCTACCAGTTCCCGCAACCAGTTCAGAGAGATACGCATTCTTTAATAATTCCCGATCTTGAGGCACAGTAGAGCAAGATATTTGCTCTTAGGCCATATTTATAACTTCAAGTAACATTTTATCTCTCTGGTGGGTGGGGTCATAATTTGTCGAACTTTTAATTTATCGTCGGTCTTGATGGTCAATGGGATATGGCAAAGAAACTGCTATCTGTTCTATCATCAATGGAGGTTTGTTTGCCTTACTATTTTCTTTTCCCGACCTCAATTAAATGTGAAATTAATTTTCACAGGTACTTAAATTTTGGGCATGGGGGGGGGATAAGTGAGTTTAAGACTCCCAACAAATCATTAATTTGGTAGTATTTAGTTAGTAGTTGGCCTTAACCTTCCACTAATTAATTCTGTATGCCAATACTTCCTTTAACGGTTAGATCCTTTTCCTGACTTCTAACTTCTTCTTCCAGGATCACAAAAGGTAAAAGTAACATTTGTCACTTTATTAATTACTAATTCACTCAAATGATTATTAGTTAAAATTTTTCACTTATATTTATCTTCTTTTGACTTTTGTGGAGGTTGCAGATACAGAAATCAAAAATCATATTAATGCTTTCGAGTAACTCATTAGTATTACGGATTGCTACTTTTGATTTTTAATATTTGATGCTTCTACTTTTCTGTCCTGACTAAAATACCTTTTCTGATTATGGAAATATTTGATTTAGAGATAAACTTAATCTTAATCAAGAATTTTGTGATTTGAGATTATTTTGCAAAATAACTATAAACTTTAATCATATTATCATTTTACTATTACATATTATTATCTTACTATTACATAAGTATAATGTAATATATCTAGATTATTAATCCAATGATTTAAAATCAACCTAATCAATCAAATGCTTAATATACTTACCTCTTGTTAGGAAAAATATATAACTATATATCTGGACTCATCAAGCCAGGACTAGGATCAATGTATGAAATTTTAGATAATAAGCTTTGTGTAAATCAAAATAAATTGGCCTTTGTTTAGTGAAATTAGTGTGAAGAGATTGGTCATTCAAAGAAAAATTCAAATTAATATTTTTGTATAATATGAGCTACTGTATAAATCCTGCCTGTCCTCAACCTCAGAACCCAAATAGTTTAAATCGCTGTCAAGCTTGTGGTTCAGAGTTGGTTTTGCGCGATCGCTATCAAATTATTCAACCTCTTGGTAAAGGAGGATTTGGAGCAACTTTTTTATCTAAGGATACTTCCTTGCCAGGAGATCCAATTTGTGTAATCAAGGAATTGCGTCCATCGACAACAACGCCAAATGTATTAGACATGGCGCGAAGACTATTTGAGCGAGAAGCTGAAACCCTGGGTAAAATTGGCCATCATCCCCAAATACCTAGATTATTGGGTTATTTTGAGTGGAAGAAACATTTTTATTTAGTTCAAGAATATGTAAGTGGCTCAACATTAAAACAGGAAGTCAAAAAACAGGGTTTACTTAATCAAGAACAAGTTAAACACTTTTTGATCGAGATATTGCCAGTAATAAGTTATATCCACAGTCAGGAAGTAATTCACCGAGACATTAAACCTGCTAATATCATTCGGCGGAGTCAGGATGGTCATTTAGTTCTGATCGACTTCGGTGCAGTCAAAGATCATGTTAATCAAACTCATCTTGCCAGTGGTGGTACAGGAGAAACTGCTTTTACAAATATTTCTATTGGTACTTCTGGTTTTGCTCCACCAGAACAAATGGCTTTGCGACCTGTATACGCAAGTGATATTTATGCCCTAGGAGTAACTTGCATTTTTCTGCTGACAGGAAAAACTCCAAATAGCCTTGGTTACGATCAGATCAATGGTGAAATTCTCTGGCGTCCTCTTGTTAATATTAGCGACTGGTTTGGGGAAATATTGGAGAAAATGCTAGAAGTTTCCGTGCGACATCGCTTCCAGTCAGCAGAAGAACTTTTAACATCATTGAAGAAAAAAGAATCTGAAAACAAACAGGTTGAACTAATTCCAGATAATAGTCTAAATACATTATTTAGAGAAGAGTCCACAGTTTTTAATGACAATGAAAATGATTTTTCCTGGATGTCTACTAATAATCAAATTGCTCAAAAAATTCGAGAACGCAAAACTCGTTTAGAAAGGAAACCTACAACTCGATCTCGACCTCAGATGAAGATGAGGAAAGAAGTTTCTAAAGGATATTTGACGACGATTTCTGCAAAAAAGACAACTGGATTAAATTCTCAAACTCCCGATAAATGGACTTCTGCAACGTTGCGTAGTGCTTATGCTAAAGGTAGAAGAGATTTTCCTGATTGTAATTTAAGTCGCTTGAATTTGCGTAATGCCAAGTTGTCTGGAGTTAATTTTTATGGAGCTAATTTACATCAAAGTAATTTGCAAGGTGCAGATTTGTCCCATGCTAATCTTGGTCATGTTAATTTAACTAATACTACTCTCAAAAATGCAAATTTGACTAAGGCTTATTTAAGTACAGCTAGTTTGGCAGGATGCGATCTGCGGGATGCAGACCTGACAAATGCTTATCTGAATGGTGCGAATTTACAAGGAGCAAATCTGTGTGGTACTAATCTTGATAATGCAATGGTAAATCAGAAACAACTAAATATGGCAAAAACTAATTGGTGGACAATTATGCCCAACGGTAAAAGAGGTTCGGGATTCTAAAATAGTGGATATTTACTAATATATATATAATAGTGGCCGAAAAATTTTCAGGAGTTGCTTCATGCTCGAAAAATTTTTTTATACCACGATGATTACGTTATTACTGCCTATTTTATTAAGTATATCACCTTTTTCCAAACCTCAAAGTTTGAATTTTAAGGAAATAATATTATGTCCGCTTGAATACTTATGCTTTGGTGTAGGAAAGGCAGAAGGCATAAGGCAGCTATGCTGAAGGATTTCTTTCAATTGAAACTTAATTCTATACACGCTCCGATGCGACTGGACATGATATAACATGGAAAAACAACCATATTCAAGATATATCTCCGGAAACTTAATTTTTGTACAGGTATTACCGAAAAATTGGGTTTAAAGCCTCCCCCTTTTAGGGGGACTTTTTAGTTGATTTTATTTCAATAAATATGTTGTTATGTTCTTAGTTGAAAAGTCAGGTTATGAAAGCGAGATTTAAGTACCGTATCGATCCAACGCCTGGACAAAAATACCGATTAGCCAAGCTATTTAGTTGTGTCCGCGTCGTCTGGAACGATAGCCTAGCTTGCTGCCAACAAAAGTATAAATCAGAAGAAAAGAAGCCCACTAATGCTGAACTTCAAAAACAGTTGATCACATCTGCTAAAAAGACTGTAGACAGAGAATGG
>NZ_JAAHGB010000094.1:0-21442 GCF_010672695.1 Okeania sp. SIO1H4 | reverse complement strand
GTTGATACTGAAGTAGGGATGTACCCATGACAAGGGACGTTTAAGAGAGGAGCCGGATGAGGTGAAAGTCTCACGTCCGGTTCTGAAGACGAGTCGGTCAAGGTAACTTGCCTGGCTTAGTTTAACACAGCGATGTTTTATCAGGCTTTAGTAAGATTAGGAAGGGTAGAACAGGTTTCATCAGAATATATTGTGACTCCGAAAAATTAAAATCGGCTGTCTTTTTTGATGAACAGTTTTTCTCTAAATATTTACCCTAAATAATCAATGTCTAAAACACCCGGTTTCTCCTAGAGACCGGGTTGCTAAATAGAAAGTTTAGATCGGCTGCAATGTTATATCATGTCCGGTTGAATACTTATAAATAAGGAGTCAGTAGGGAAGAAGAAGGAAGTTTTTCCTGAACGCTATTAAAGGGATATAATATTACTATTCATTGATCATATAGCAATGTGCGCTGGCATATTTACAAATTATAATAGATGTCCAATAGCTAAAATCCTATATTATAGGTTTTTTATTTCCCCTGTTGCCTGTTGCCTGTTGCCTGCGCACAGCGCTATACCAGGCGCGATCAATGTTGCCTCAAAAACATATAGATAATTTTGGTATTAGAATTGCTCTGTTTTTCTCAAAACTTATTTATCTAATTGAGCGAGAAAATATATTATTATTATTGGTTTTGTTCTTACTTATTTCAACTTCGGTTATTCCTGATTCCTTTCCTACAGCATTTGTAAAATTATTTTTAACCCATGGTATAAGTTATCAGTAAATAAAAACTTGACTCTGGACAGGTAGCCAACCTAATAAAAATAATAATTAGGTAATTTAGTTGACTTAATTAGTTGATTAAGTGAATATTTTTCTTTAAAGTAATTAGAGGATATTAAGATGGATTCAAAAGAATTAATTGAACGCTACAATAATGGAGAAATTGACTTCACAGGAGTAGATTTGCGGAAAGCTAACCTAGAGAGAGCTAATTTACACAGAATATGTTTACGGAATGCTTGCTTAGAAAAAGCTTCTCTCGAAAAAGCAGACCTACGAGGAGCTAACCTCAGAGGAGCAGACTTAACTGATGTTAGAATGAATCGTGCTTCATTGATAGATGCAGATCTAAGTGAGGCTCAAGTTAAAGGGTCGGCAGAATTTCGTGAAGCAGACTTTTACAGAGCAGACTTAACTAAAGCAAATTTAAGTGGGGCTGACTTTCGTGAGGCAGATTTTCGGGAAGCTTCTTTGCGAGAGGCTTGTTTAGAGGGCGCTTCGTTACGAGAGACAGACCTGCGTTTGGCTTCATTAAGTGGAGCAAATCTCAAAAAAGCATCTTTGCGGAAGGCCAATTTATATAAGGCATCTCTAAGTCAAGCTGACTTAACTGAAGCTGATTTAAAGAATGTAGACCTAACTCATACAAATTTGCATGGCACAATAATGCCTGATACTACGGTACATGAGTGAGAAATTTATCCATAACTAACCGATTAACTCTTCATACTCATTCTGCCGACTATAGTTACAATTTTGAAATATAATGACCGAAAAATTCTGGTCAATAACCTCCCCTTTTGAGAGGATAAAAAGCAGTCGTTTTGCTGGCGCACAACTCCGTTAACGCTGCGCGACATGTTTGCGTTTGCGCAGCATCCCGTAGGGAAGCATTCCGTAGGAAAAAGCGGAGCTTCCCGAAGGGTGGGATGGCGCAGGTTTCCTGCCCCATATCCAATGGACTAAGAGAAAAGAGAATATTCCATATTTCAAGCATCAGGCTTTCCTACGGAATGCTGCGCAAACAGCTAGAGGTACTGTTAACGCAGTTCCCGCCTTAGGAGGCTAACTGATAACTGAAATGACTTGATGTTAAGACAATTGCCTAAGATGCTAATTTTTTGAACCATTAGGACCATTAAGCTTGGACTTTTTTTAACTAAAAAATGCGCTCAACCTTTATATGTCAATGCTTTTAGATTTAATCAGCAAGCCCTAATTATTAATTATTAATTATTAATTATTAATTGTTGAAAAAATACCTTTAATTCTCTCAATTGTACGCTGATTTTCTTCAGGAGTTCCTACCGTAATTCTTAAACCACCACCTGTATGACGAATTAAAGTTCCCTGATTTTTAAGTTGCTGCATAAAATTATTTAAACCTTCTTCTTGAGACAGATTTTCTCCTAATAAACTCAACCCTTTATCTGTAAGTCTGGCATAAAAGAAATTAGCCGTACTTTCCCAAACTTTTAGAGCTGAAATTTCGCCAAAACTCTCAAATAACTTAGTTCTTTCTGTCAAAATTTCCGGTATAAAAGATAGTACATCTTGTCTGTGGAAAAGCACTAATTTAGCAGCAGCTTGAGAAAAACTTGGTAAGTTGTAAGGAAGGCGAACTTTTTCCAAATTAATAATAACTTCTGGATGAGCGATCGCGTATCCTACCCGAAGCGAAGCTAATCTAAAGGCTTTAGAAAATGTTCTTAAAATTACCCAATTAGGGTGTTGGTTTAATTGTTCAGCTACAGTAGTCTGACTAAATTCAAAATAGGCTTCATCAATTACTACCATAATTTCTTCAGGCAAACTAAGTAACCATTCTAATTCTTTAGCAGTTAAAGCATTAGCTGTAGGAGAGTTTGGGTTAACAACAAATACTACTTTTACAGTTTGGTTTTTTGTTTGATTAATAGCATCCTGAGCTGCAGAAATATCTATTTCAAAATTTGCCTCATTTCTACCAACATTGACTATGGGAATACCAAGAGTTTTAGCAAGAATAGAATACATAGAAAAAGTAGGAGTAGCAGTTAAAATAGAACTTTCTTCTCCTAAACAAGTAGCAATTAAAATAGAACGGATTAACTCATCTGAGCCATTACCAACGGAAATATTATCGCCAGAAATATTAGCTGATGGAGTTGCTTCATTCACATATTGAGCTATAGCTTCTTTAAGTTTAAAATGACTGCCATCTGGATAACGGTTTGTTTCAATTAATTCTTGATAATTTCCAGCTAACTTTTGTTTTAAATCATCTGGTAAATCATAAGGACATTCATTAGTATCCAGTCTATCTAAAGGAATTTCTGAACTGCCACCAGGATGAGGCGTATAAGCTTTAAGATTACTCAGGTCTGAACGAATAAAAGGTAACATAAATTTTTTAGAGTTATTTTTACATCCTAATTAGGGTTTGCTGAAAAAGTCTTTTAGTAGGGGTAGAAGATAGGAGACAGGAGAAATTGGAATGAGCTAGGAGGTAAGATTCAACAATTAATAATTAATAATTAATAATTACCTCTCCTTGAAAACGGAATTGATTGACTAATCATGAAAAATTTTTCTTGTTTCTCTTTGAAAGGAGAGGATTTTTACCTTCATTATTCGCTAACA
Organism: Okeania sp. SIO1H4; assembly: GCF_010672695.1. Taxonomy (NCBI): domain Bacteria; kingdom Bacillati; phylum Cyanobacteriota; class Cyanophyceae; order Oscillatoriales; family Microcoleaceae; genus Okeania; species Okeania sp. SIO1H4. The sequence continues at coordinate 18,046 of NZ_JAAHGB010000094.1, read as the reverse complement.
ATTGTCAGAATGATGTTTCTGCCCAAGTCTTGCCTAAAATACTAACTTTTTGAGCATAAAGAGCTGAAAATTTTGCACTGTAATTCGACCCCAAAAAGGCTAAAGCCTTTATATGTCAATGGTTTTAGATTTAATCAGCAAGCCCTAATTAGAGGATGTCATTTATTATAGACTTTGCCACAATTTTTGGAAATAGGAAACTGTTAAGAAAGAGTTGATTTCTATATATAGCAATATGATTTGAGTTGTGAGATATTGGAAACTTTTAGGGAACACCGGAACTGGGCGCTGGAAACAGAGAAGAAGAAAAAAAATCCTTTTTTCGGTAATTGTTAATTCTTGAATTATTCCTTCATTAATTATCTTTTTATTTTGGATTTAATACCCCACTGTCACCCGCAGTGTTTACAATTGGTCGGGGTTTGAGTCCCCATCCATTTTTTCTTCCTTCCTTCTTCCTTCTTCCTTCTTCCTTCTTCCTTCTTCAAACAAATATTTGCAACATTTGATTACCTCCTTTCTGAAATTCATAAGTTACTTGTTTAATTTCTGCTTTATATCCTTTAGTTGTTAATTTTTCAATTATTGGCGTTAATAATGATGAAATTTCTCCAGAAAGTTTAAGCAAAGGAAAAATTCGTACTTGTTTGGCAACTCGACACATTTCTAAAATTGATTCTAGATGAAATTATGCTGAGAGATGCTCAGAATATAAAAATAGAAAATGGTTGCATAAAGCTAAATCAAATTTGTGATTATTAAAAGGAAGTTTCGGCAATTCAGCAGTTAAATAACGTTTTTACTGAAACCCATCAGAAAAATCTAATAAAAATTTTTCCATTGTTGCCATTATGACCTTTAGTAGATTTTCTGGCGACTGTAGATTTTGCCAAACAAAAGTATCATAATTTGCCTTTACTTGGTCAATAATATTTTGAGAAGTTGCCTGAATACGTTGAGAAATTTCATCAGCATTAAACTGATATATTGGGTCGCAGGAAATGACGTTATATCTTTCAAAAGTCATTTCATAATTAAAACTTGACGGTCCTGCTGCACAGTCAATAATTTTTAATTTCTTCTCTTCTGGAGTAAGGTCGAACATAGAAATATATTCGTCAATATTTCGACCCCAAGGAACTATTTTTTCTAGTTCAATTGTCATAGTTATTTTTTAGGAGTCAGAAGTCAGGAGTCAGGAGTCAGAATAAATCGCTTTGATACTATTTATTAGGTCACAATTTATCTTTTTTGTCCAATGGATATCTCCTATAAAGTATTTTAATGACTCTTATTATTCGTAACATTCTTTTTCCAAATTGGTATTAGATCCCACTACATCCCTCAAATTTTGGTGCTTCACAAAATGATTTGACTATTGCGATATACGCAACACAGAGAGGAAGTAGATATTTTTCTACAACACACTCTAAAGTTATGCGCTTCACAAAATGATTTGACTATTGCGGCATACGCAACACAGAGGGGAAGTAGATATTTCTCTACGACACACTCGGAAGTTATGCGCTTCACAAAATGATTTGACTATTGCGACATACGCAACACAGAGGGGAAGTAGATATTTCTCTACGACACACTCGGAAGTTATGCGCTTCACAAAATGATTTGACTATTGCGGCATAGGCAACACAGAGGGGGAAGTAGATATTTTTCTACTACACACTCGGAAGTTATGCGCTTCACAAAATGATTTGACTATTGCGACATACGCAACACAGAGGGGGCAGGGCAAACGCATCTCGTCAATAAACTAGGGGTAATTATCAATAAACCGGGTTTTATTGCGCTTGTTGACAATAGACTTTCAACATATAGTGTCTATAAAATCAAATAAACACTACATATAGGGAACGGCAAAATAAGATGCGTTTGCCCTGACAGAGGGGGAAGTAGATATTTTTCTACTACACACTCGGAAGTTATGTGCTTCACAAAATGATTTGACTATTGCGACATCCGTAATAGAAGGGGAGTTAGATATTTTTCTACTGCAAACTCTAAAGTTATGCGCTTCAGAAAATGATTTGACTATTGCGACATCCGCAACACATAGAGTAAGTAGATATAGCAGTCCCCAAGGTGCTTAGGACATAAAGAGCAAATATAGTATTGGCGGAGCAAGTGTGGCCACTATTCGCCTAATTATGGAAATAATTTAATTTCTCGGAAATCTACCCTAAACTTTTCCTCCCAATACCTCCGGTGACAAAACCTGATTTAACTTCCCACTCCGGTATCCTTCTAAATCTAAAGTGACATAAATAAACCCAAACTCTTTAAATCTTTCTACCAACTGAGGTAAATTTATTGTCAACACAAATTCTTTGATTTGTTCTGGCGGAAGTTCAATTCTGGCAGTATCTTTTTCCGAACGGACTCGTAAATTTTTTAATCCCAAATCTCGCAAATATCTTTCCCCACGACCAACTCTTTGTAACTTTTCAAAAGTAATTTCTTCCCCATAAGGAAAACGGGAACTTAAACAAGGTTGAGCTGGTTTATCCCACCAAGGCAAACCCAATTCTTTAGCAAGTTGTCTAACTTCAAACTTACTAATTCCTAATTCTGCTAAAGGCGATCTAGCTCCTCTTTCTTTTGCTGCTTGAATACCAGGACGATAATCTCGTAAATCATCTGCATTTACCCCATCTACTACATAAGAATAACCCTGCTTTAAAGCTAAAGGTTTAAGAGTATCATGCAATTCACTTTTACAAAAGTAACAACGATTTATAGGATTAGAAGTATAATTTGGATTCTTCATTTCATTAGTTTCTACTTCTTCATGGGAAATGCCAATTACTGCTGCTTGAATACGAGCATCTTCTAAATCTTCAGGTAATAAAGAGGGAGAAATAGCAGTTATAGCTAAAGCTTTATTTCCCAATACATCATAAGCAACTTTTGCTACTAAAGTGCTATCTATTCCGCCGGAGTAAGCAATCAAAGCTTTCTCCATTTCTGAAAATATTTTTTTCAGTTCTTTTAGTTTTTTTGTTAACATTATTTTCTCTATTTATTGATTTTTACTGTTGTTAATTTAATTATTATTGATTATAGCAATTATAGAAGGAAGAGGGAAGAAGGAAGAAGGAAGAAGGAAGAAGACATATTAGATCTTCTGTTGTTTTAGAGATTCCATAAGTCAAGAGTAGTAATGGAAGTTGCTTATAGATGCTAGTAGGGTGCGGTGGAAATACAGCTACTATTTTTATTGATCACTTATTACTCAGTTTTTTGTACAACCTCAAAGCTTCCTCTAGTTAATTGACTTGAGAAAAACCAGACAAATTATTTTTTCTAATACCATTTTAAAATCAAGATTGCCCTAGTCAGATTTTGTGGAAAAATCATCCATTCCTTACCATTGCTAGAATTAACTATTAGCCCAACTTTTCTCACCTACAACCTCAAAGCTTCCTCTAGTTAATTGACTTAAGAAAAACCAGACAAATTATTTTTTCTAATACCATTTTTAAATCAAGATTGCCCTAGTCAGATTTTCTGGGGAAATTCTCAATTAACTGCCATTGCTAGAATTAACTATTACCCAACTTTTCTCACCTACAAGCTCAAAGCTTCCTCTAGTTAATTGACTTAAGAAAAACCAGATAAATTATTTTTTCAAATCATTTTCAAATCCAAGTTTCCCTAGTCAGGTTTTGTGGGGAAATTCTCAATTTCCTACGATTCTTGAAATTAGAACACTTTGCCCAGATAGTGAGGTACAGTTTTAAAATTAATCTCTTTTCTCTACCCCCTACTTCCTACTCCCTAAATTCCTAAAATTTTGTACCTCCAAACTAGAAAAATTGTATAAATATTAGCTCAAACTTTCTCAGCGACAACCTCAAACCTACCACCTAAAACTTTTTTCAATTCAAAACTCTCGCCTAGCAAAAATAGCTATAGTAATTGATAAAATCAACATTGTATAAAGCAAAGCATAACCAAAATTAGTAACTAAAGTAGCTATACTTGGCAGTAGACCATAAACTGAATCATTTTTCAAATCTAATCTGCTTAAATCTGGCAATACTACATATAATCCCATCATTAACTTTTTAATTCCAGGATTATCACTTAACTCACCCAATTTAACCAAATCTCTACTTAAATTCCCCATTAAATAAATGCAAAATGTAAATAATGTCGCTAATAGGGAACTGGTAAATACACCAAATAAAATTGCTACTGCAGTGAGTAAAGACAACTGAATAAATATAAATATTACTGCTACTAAAATACTAGCTATAGGATATGAAATTCCACTTAAATTCAGAATTAATCCATATATTATTGTCATAGCCAACAATAAAACAGCCAAAACTGCTGATAAACCAATATATTTACCAATAATTAACTCCGAACGACTTAATGGTTTAGCAATCAAAACATAAACAGTGCGTTTTTCAATTTCTTTATTCACCAAAGCAGTGCCAATAAAAACCGTCACTATCAAACCTAAAACACTAATAACTGCTAACCCAAAATCTAAGATTATTTTATCCTCTGTACCTACAGATAATTCTGGGATTAATCTAATAGCAGCAATCATTAATAAAGCAAAAAAAATAATTAAATAAAGGATACGATCACGAATTACTTCCCAAAATACATTTTGAGAAATTGCCAGAATTCTCCCTAGATTCATAAAATGTTTCCTAACCTCCTATTTCCACTTATTTTTTATCTCTAAATTTTTGTCACATCTTCTGACTGGTTTTCTGGTTTAACCAGTTTCTTTTCTACAGCACTACATTCAACATTTCCAACTCTAATTGGTACTGCTTCATTTTGTGAAGTATTACCATAACTTCTTTGACCTACTTTTTCTTCGATTTTACAATTTTTACTCAGATAATAACCTTCATCTTTTGCTGTAATTCCTTCCCAAAATAATTGTAACTCTAACTGATATCCAGACTGATTAGCAACTATTGGCGTTTGTAACTTCCAGAAATCATCTTCTTTAACTTCAGATATTTCTTTAGTCACTTCATCTTTAATATTTTGCAGTTTCAACTTCATATTAGGTACGGATAATTCCACTCTTTGAGTTGCTAACTGATTGTTCAATTTCTCTTGCATTAAATTCAGAATTTTTGCGCCTCTATAATCGTTTATTGAAGGCTTTATCAGTCGATAAACAAATGTACTTTTACTCAAATCATCCTCTCCCATGGTGGGATATTGTTGTACTATTCCCTGAATCACAAAATATAATCCCAACCAACAACTAACCAAAAAATTGACCAAAACTAAAATGACAAAACTAGGCTTTGATAATACATCAACTTTTTGTTCTGTCGATTCTTCCGGAGTATTCAATACCAAAATTATCGCTGCTATGCACACTGCAATTATTGGCCAAGATATTATAGCTACATACTTCAAATTTATCTCTAATTTTTCATATAAAAGAAAGCAAATTAACCCTGCTGTAATCCAGGGACTTAAACTGATACCTCGAAATACAAATGGTTTCTGAGTTGTCAACCATCCGACAGCAAATGTTAAAAATAACCAGCTTAAAACAGAGATAAAATCAACTTCTACTTCCCTATTACTATCAATTTCAGACACAGCTATTGACACCAGTAATAACATTCCGCTCAACAATAAAAATGTTTGCCAATGCCAGAACTTAGGAGGAAGTAATAAATTTAGTAGATTCTTTAAAAAGTCCGTAATACCTTTAAACAGATCGGTAAAACTTTTCCAAATTTCTTTCATGTTAATTCAAACCTCTGCAGAAATAAAATAGATACTATTGCTAAATGACTGCAAGTATGAGCCAGTGTAATTACTAAAAACTTTGGCGTTCTTAATTCTCCTAATGCTCGTGATAAATCAATCATATTACCACTATTTTTAGGCTTTTCATTCCATAAATTTTCACAGAAATTAAAACCGATAAACTTCACAATTAGAGAAATCAAAAAGCTCAGAAATATGAAAAGTATAAATACAGGATAAATTGTGCCTATCTTACCAAATAAAATATAAGCTACGATTTCTTTTTCCAACAAACCTGGGACAATACTTACTACATAAAAAAAGGATATCCATCCTATACAAGTAGAAATTAAATTCATTACAGTTGCATACTCAACACTAACTTTTGGAATAAAATTAAGTCGGTATTGAAGAAAAAATGATTCAATGGCAATTACTAATAATAATATTAAAGATCCAGAGACAATAGCCCTCAAAGGCAAAATAGTTAAGTTCATAGCTAATTTTTGGGGACAAAGTAAATAAAATATGATTCAGTCGGTCTAAATTTTGATATTATCTAAGTTAAGCTGATATAAATTCCGCTAACTGTGTTAAAAAATGTGAATTGCTCTAATATAAACTTCATTTAGTTGAGTTACATAATGATTAAAGTAATCAGTAGCGAGAAGGTAAGTTGCTTTAGAGAAACTCTAATATTGTCTATCCCTCCTTCCTTATTTCCCGATCGTCACAGTTAACTTGTAAGTTTTGTCCAATACGGAATTACTATCAAAAAAATAATTACAAATTATAAATACCTACTTACTTATGAGACCTATGAGAAGAAACGGGATTGGCATACGCACTGCACAAGCCATGTCAGAAAGAATTGTGGGACAAATTCATGTTTACGATGGCTCCAGCAAAGGTAAATCTCAAGCAGCATTAGGAGTAGTTTTACGTTCCATAGGTCTAGGGATACATTCTGACTCTCTAACTAGAGTATTACTACTGAGATTTCTCAAAGGTCCTGACCGTTCTTATGATGAAGATGCTGCTATAGAAGCCTTACAGAAAGGCTTTCCTCATCTAATAGACCAAGTACGCACTGGTAGAAGTGAATATTTTGGCCATGATGAAATTATTACATTTGACCGTCAAGAAGCCCAAAGAGGTTGGGATGTGGCCAAAGGAGCGATCGCTTCTGACTTATATTCAGTTGTGGTCTTGGACGAACTAAATCCAGTTTTGGACTTAGGTCTGTTACCAGTGGATGAGGTCATTCACACTATAAAGGATAAACCAGAACAGTTAGAAATTATTGCGACAGGTCGTGCAGCTCCTCAGGCATTGTTGGACATCGCCGACTTACATTCAGAAATGAAACCCCATCAACACCCAACTGCTCAAGCTCATAATATTACAGGGATTGAAATTTATACTGGTGCTGGTAAGGGTAAGTCTACTAGCGCTTTGGGTAAAGCATTACAGGCCATAGGTAGGGGTATTAGTCAAGACCAATCTCATCGAGTCCTAATTATACAATGGCTCAAAGGAGGTATTGGTTATACAGAAGATGCAGCGATCGCCGCTTTACGTCAAAGCTACCCAAATTTAGTGGATCATCAACGTTGTGGTGGAGATGCTATTGTGTGGCGAGGACAACAAAAAGAAATAGATTTTGTCGAAGCAGAAAGGGGTTGGGAAATAGCTAGGGCAGCTATAGCTTCTGGTTTATATAAGACTATTATTTTAGATGAACTTAATCCTACTGTAGATTTAGAATTATTAGAAGTAGAGCCAATAGTTGAAGCTTTATTACGCAAACCAAAAGATACGGAGGTAATTATTACTGGTCGTTGTCTTAATCCACCAGCATATTTTGATTTGGCTAGCGTTCATTCAGAGGTTTTCTGTCATAAACATTATGCTAATCATGGGGTGGAGTTAAAACGTGGAGTTGATTTTTAAAAAGCGGTCAGTAGTCAGTCGTCAGCAGTCATCAGTCAGCAGTAAACGTTTAGAAGGGGAATGTTACCCCTCTGCGCACCTTCCGGTTTATAGAAACTGGGGATATTTTACCCAAGTAGGAGCAAATGGCTATTCGCCCCTACAAGCTGATAGTTGTTTGCATAGCATTCTGGTAGGGAAATGCGCTCAAGCTAATAGCTAGTTAGGGTTTGCTGATTAAATCTAAAAGCATTCACATATAAAGACAAGTGCCTTTTTGGAGCCTTTAAAAAGTACCTGGTTTTCAGCTCTTCACGCCCAAAAAGGAGCGTATTTTAGGCGCATAGTTGGACAGAAAAATCTTGGGAAAATTCTTACTCCTACCTCCTCTACATTCCCATTTCTCACCTTCTGGGAGGGGTTAGGGGTGGGTTGTCTCCTGTCTCCTACCCCAGCAAAAAGACTTTATTCAGCACACCCTAATTAAAAAATCAAAAAACTCCCAGCTTTGAGTAACTGGAAGTCCTACAGAAAATTATTTTTGTCCTATGGCAAGAAAATTATTTGACGAGAGAAATTTCTTTTTCAGCTTGCTCAGGTACAACTTTATTATCTTCAACTAAGTCTAGCTCGCCACCAGGTGCTTCAGGATGTTGTTGAACAACTGTTTCTTCTGCTGGTACTTCCATAAACTCATCGCCAGCATCAACATCAGCTTCTGCTTTACGAGTAATATAACGACTAGCAGAAAAAGCACCTAATCCCATTAAACCTACTGTACCAGCAGCAATACCAGCAATAGCAAAGTCAGACTTGCCGGGAAAATTTTTGCTTAACCAAGAGTTTAGTGAAACTAATGATGTTTTCGACATCGAATCTTGACCCTTGTTGCTGAAAATACAAGCTTCTGCGGTACTAGAAAAAAGTACACCACCAGCGATCGCTACAGTAGACAAGACACTGGCCATAATATGATGTTTTTTCATTGTTTTTCAGTAAAGTAGCTTTTGATTAAGGGATCTTAACAGCACTTTCTAAAAGTAGCAACCAAGTGGGGGAGTAGGGGAGAGGGGGAGCGGGGGAGTAGGTAGGGACGTTGCATGCAACATCCCTACAGAGAAGTATAATGCTTATGAATTAGTATAATTTTTCTCTGTCTAAAGTTCATCACTAGTATATGTCAAATACCCAGTAGTTCCTTGCTATAATTTAGAGAAGTTCATCCTGCCTAAAACTTGCCTTACAAGTTCAAAAATATATACAGTAATTACCTAATAATTAAGGTTTAAAATATCTTATTCTTTAAACAAATCAATAAAAAAGGCGTTGCTGAATTAAGGTCTGAAAATCAAAACTGAAGAATTTAAAATATTTGTCATTCAATAGTTTAGCAATCGCCAAAAAACAAAAAATATAAATATAGCAGTCGAAGGAAAGGTTAGGAAAGATCGAAAGCTTAAAACTCAGATTTCCTTCTTCTATCTGGAGAAATATCGCTGATTTCTTCATCAGGATTGAGACAATTAGATAATAATTCTTCTGTAGTTAATCCAACATTAGTACTTAAACCAACCACACAAAAAGAAAAACGTTCGGGAAGTAAACTAAGACGACAACTTTCTAAAATAGCAGCTTGATTAGACTTATCTCTAATTGATTTATTAATTGTTTCTACACAAGTGCCCAACTCATCAACTCTTCTAACTCGTTGACAATTAAATAGAATATCTTCTGCTGAAAGTTCTTCTGTTGTACTATCATATATTTTTGTAACGCATCCTGATAAACCTCTGGGTTTGAGAGCTGCACCACAAGCATTAGCTACTTCTGCTTCAGATAAACCCACACTTAGCAATTCTTCAGAGCAAATTTTAAAAGATTTTTTATTTGCTTGAGCTGTTGCTAATTCCGGATTAACTATCAACAGGCCATAACTAAAAACTCCTAATAAATAAATCCAGCGCCAATGAAAGAATTTAATAGATAGAGAAAACTTCTTAAGGAATAAATTAGAAAAGTTAATGTTAGAAATATTAGGCATAATAAATAAATCAATAGGTTTACTATTCAAGAAAGGTCAATTGACAAAGCCTTGGTTAAATAGTATATAATATAAGATTGTGGTTAAATTTGATGTTAATGAGGAAATTATATGTCTCGATATAGAGGTCCACGCTTAAGAATAGCGCGTCGTCTTGGTGACTTACCAGGACTGACTCGCAAAAGTCCCAGACGTGCTTATCCCCCTGGTCAACATGGTCAAAATCGCAGAAAGCGCTCAGAGTATGCAATTCGACTAGAAGAAAAGCAAAAACTGCTTTATAATTATGGTCTCAGAGAACGGCAACTCCTACGTTATGTAAAAAAAGCTCGTCGTGCAGCAGGTTCCACAGGACAAGTATTATTGCAACTACTAGAAATGCGTTTAGATAATACTGTATTTCGTTTAGGAATGGCACCAACTATTCCCTCAGCACGACAGCTAGTTAATCATGGTCATGTAACAGTAAATGGTAAAGTTGTTAGTATTGCTAGTTATCAGTGTAAACCAGGAGAGGTAATTAGTGTTAGGCAAAAAGAGGCTTCTCAGGAATTGGTAAAAACTAATCTTCAATATCCTGGTTTAGCTAATATTCCTAGCCATTTAGAATTTGATAAAAATAAACTTGTTGGTAAGGTTAATAGTATTGTGGAACGGGAGTGGGTGGCACTTCAAATTAACGAACTATTAGTTGTGGAATATTACTCCAGACAAGCATAGAGATTTTATATCAGGGAACAGGGAACAGGGAACAGGGAACAGTAGGAAAAACATTTTCCCTTCTTTGGTTTATTATCAGTCTATGTCCTAATTAGGGTTTGCTGAAAAAGTCTTTGAGTAGGGGTAGGAGACAGCTATACTGGAGACAGGAGACAGGAAAAACGGGCAATGAGCGAGGAGGTAGGAGTAAGAATTGTTCCTTGATTTTTCTGTCATGCTCTTGCCTAAAATACGCTTCATGCATGAGCGTCAAGAGCTGAAAACCAGGCACTTTTTAAAGACTCCAAAAAGCCTAAAGTCTTTAGATGTCAATGCTTTTAGATTTGATCGGTAAGCCCTAATTAACTCGTTCTTTGCTATAGTTTTTTATCTTAAATTTTTGATTTACTCAACTAAACCCCGTTTAGTTTATTTTTAGGCGGGGTTAATGAAGTTAGAAGTCAAAAGTCAAAAATTAAGAGTCAGAATTTTTTTTGGTAACTGGGATTTTGAACAACTCTCCAAAAACATTTCGCCTCAAAAGGCTGGGTTTTAGACCCAATTATTTTGATAATATTGAAGAAGACAGAAGGCAGAAGGAAAAATTGCTGATGATAGTCAACGACCGATCATTTCGTGTCTTATAACCCCAAACAATTTTAAGCACTCCCGTTGATAACTGATAACTGATAACTGATAACTGATTTCAACCACCAATTTGTGACATAGTTCGACCATAACTTCCAGTAGTGCCAGACTCTCTTTGTTTAAAATTAATTTCTGGTTTAATACCCAACAAATATTCTACCTGCTGCCGTAACTCCTCAACAGAAACCCCACTACGCAGCGCACTTTTTAAATCTATTTGACCCATTTCATTCAAAAGGCAAGGTCTTAACCATCCATCTGCTGAGAGACGCATTCTATTACAGCGATCGCAAAAACATTCTGACATTTGACTAATAAATCCCAGTGTCCCTTTTGCTCCAGGAATCTGAAATACATCGGCAGGGCCATTTCCTTTAACAGAAGATTCTGTCAACCCCCATCGTTTCCTAATTTTTTGCCGTAATTCTTCTGAAGATATCCAACCTCGATCGTCAAATAATTTATCGTTACCAATGGGCATAAATTCAATAAATCTAACGTGCCAATTACGGTCAATAGTTAAAGCTGCTAAGTCTAAAACTTCATGGTCGTTAACCCCAGGAATTACCACTACATTTATTTTTAAAGGGTCAAAACCTACATCATAAGCAGCTTGAATGCCATTCCAAACCAGTTGCCAACGACTACGACCCCGATTACCAATAATTATATTAAAAGTATCTGAGTCTAGAGAATCTAAACTAATATTAACTCTTCTCAAGCCAGCTTTATATAAATCTTTTGCCATACCCGCCAACAAAAATCCATTGGTGGTCATTGATAAGTCTTGGGTCTCTGGGAAAGAGGCGATCGCTTCTACTAAATCTATCACACCAGGACGTAATAAAGGCTCGCCTCCGGTTAATCGAAACTGAGTAAAACCTACAGGAATAAAAACTTCTTTTAGTAGAGTTAATAATTCATTATGAGTTAGTAAGTTTTGTTGTAATACATAGTTAATTTCTGCACCTTCTGGCATACAATATTGACACCTAAAATTGCAACGATCTATCAGACTAATTCTTAAATAATCAACTTTATTCATGTTAAAAATATTGTATGGAATACAATTTGATATTATACTGAATAGCTAAGATATTTCTTAGGAGTCAGGAGTCAGGAGTCAGGAGTCAGAATGAATGGCTTTAATAGCAGTTTTTAGGTCTGAATTTATCTTTTTAGCCTAAGATATATCTCCTATAAAATATTTTAATGACATAGTCAGAGTTAAAGACGGAAAAAAGCTATAGCAGGGAATAGTTCAGGAAAGCAACAGCTCATCTGTGAGAAAAGTAAAGTATCTCTTGTGTCTTACAGTTCATCATCAACATAAGTCAAACACCAACTCGTTCCTTGCTATAGAATTTGGATTCTAAATTTCAGTAAGTTGCATAGATAAATATCTGAGCATTATTAAAACAGATTCTTTTGATGAAGTTTAGGTAGGAAAATATTTTTCTTACTGTTGCCTCTTGACTATTGCCTGTTCCCTGCAATAGCACAAAAGTGCATAAATAAAGACAACAACTCCTAACATTTCAAAAAACTCTTCAATCGTTACCAAGATTTCATAAAAAAAGTTATTAGTATCATACAAATAAGCGTAATATCCACCAACCATTTCCATCCCTATTCCACCTCCAACATAAAATATTCCAGCGAGAAAAAATAGATATTTTATTTTTCTAGGCAGAGACTGAAGAAATTTTAGATAAATGAATAGAACAGTCATAACTAATATTAATCCTGGAATTACCCAAGTGTAATAAAATATTCCCGTCGCATTCAGCATATCTCGCAAAGGATGAATTAGTTGTTCGTGCAAGCTAATTGTTTCATCAAGTCCTAGATAGAAAAATATGACAGATAGACCTATCCACTTCCAAAGATATTTATCCTTCTGTTGCCATTTTTTATGAGAAATTATTCCCAGAATGACACAGCAAAAAAATAAACTAAAAGATGAAAATAATGAAGGAATGGTATATTCTCCATCTACATTAAATTTATCAATCAATTCGGTAGAATTAGAGAAACCATAATATTGAAAAAACTGCCCGGTAATACTGGCAATAGTTAAGCCAATAACAATAAATATCAGAAATATAATGGTTTTTTTGGGAGATAAATAAATCATATTAAAGTTACTAATTTAGGAGCGTGAAATTTTGGCGACATAATCTAAATTTTGTAACGCCCCGTTCACCAGTAGCTAGACAAGGGGATTTTTACGAGTTACTCATGCCAAAATATAGCATGAAATTATCAATCTTTTATTACTGCAAACCTAAAGAATCTGCTCTCGATTATCATAAATAAGTTCCATTTTTGATAATTCATTTTCCGAGCAAATAGTAAAATATATTTTAATTTCACTTCCTTGAAAATATTTATTTATTTCATTTTTTATAAGTTCAATTCCACTCATTGCATTCTTATCAGGATCAACTAATATTATATCTATGTCATTAAATATTTTATGCCTAAGATAAGAACCGAAAAGATAAACTTTACAATTACATTTAAGAATTTCACTTTTTTTCAATGCAGATGATAATCTACTTATCCTGCTTGCTTTCTCATCCTTAAGCAAATAGTTAAAATATTTTTCCCCTTGATAACGAATTGCTCCCATGAATTCTCTGAGCATAAAAAGACCAATATTACTATTGATACATTCTTTTTTAGCACTTATAGAATAATTAGAATAGGGATTAGAGCAAATAATAGCGTCTATATTTGGATCGACTGATTGAATCTTTTCAAGTGTATATTCAGTAAAGTAATAGGTATTAGTAACAAATACTTTTAGTTCCCTTTCATCACTTAAAATAACTTTGAATATTGCCCTATTTAAAGCATTCATTTCTTTGATAAATGAATGATTTGCTAAATACTCATTTATATATTTGGATATAGTATATTTTCTGTACTCTATTTCCTCTTCCCCTCTAACTTCTAAATCTTGCGTTTGTATTCCTAATTTATTTTTCACAAAATGATCGAACTCTCGTGGAAAAAGTTTGTAATCATTTACCTTCTCTTCAAAAAGACAATTTTCTTTGAAAGAATCCGCATGAATTTTATATCGAAGCATTTGTCTATAAAGCTCCCAAGGATATTTAAAATTGCGTTTATTCCCTTCAATTAAATCAATAATTTTTTGATTATTAGGTAAAATTGTGTCAAGACATCTTTTCTTCCATACTTTTTTCACATCGCCTGAATTTCCTTTTGTTGCCTGTTCTGAAAATGGACCATATTCCTCAAAAATAGACCTATTTTCTTCTAAAAGGTCATTTACTTCTCTCAAAATCTCATTTTCATCAGTGGTTACCAGAGTCTTAAAAAGTGCTTGGATTTTACTAGAGTGTTGCTCTTTCCATTCGCAGATTTTTTCGACTGAATATTTATCCTCAAGTTCATCTATCATCTTATGGCAATCAAGACAAAGCATAATTAAGTTAGACGTACCATTCTTTTGTATAGAATCAGCTAGTGCGTGTTCTGAGCGATGTCCAGTATTTCCTGCCCCAATAATATGAGCAGCATTGGCTATACTGACAGATTCATCTCCAATATCCGAAAACAGGTACTTATGACAACTAGGGTTTTGACAAAATCCTCCGCACTGAGACCATAACTTTCGTTTTGTATTAGTTGATATTGATTCCCTAGCCATTTATGATATTTGCTGTATTGATTTGGATGAAGGTTTGAATAAGTAATACTAACATGAGATTTCTAATATTTAGGCAATTCTCTAATGTCTAATTTATAGTTAAGACGTACCGCCTTTTTAGGCTTATAAAAATCCCTTCGTTCAAAAGTTTATCACCAATAAATCTAACAATAAGTTTACCTTTTAGCGTTAGTTTTCATGGATAATTTTGCAGAAAAATATAGTATTTGAAAAAGCATATATTAATCTTTGAACCCACTGATATATCCAACAAAAAAATCAAATTTTAACGACAATGATACAACTTATAACGATAACCATTTATTTTAGGTAGAGAATTAGAATACTTCCGACAATTGAAAGTTTCTAAATCGCTTCCTTCCACTTTCAAATTAACTGCCCATAAATCTAGAGGTCGTGGTGTTTGAGAAAGGAATTTAGCCAAAGCTGAATCAGGAATTAATCTTTGCTCTTGTTGTCTTTTCATTAATAAAAATCGAGGTTGAAAAAAACTAGAGATATTGATTTTCTCTTCTTGACGTTTAAATTCCAGACCAAGGGCAATTAAAGCCCGAATTTCAGCATGAGTTTGATAAGTTGTAGCAATTAAAGACGGATTTTTAGACTGTTTTTTAATTGCCTCAACTAAAAGGTCTGCACGCCGTGATTTTTGATATCCATAATTACTAACCACCGTTAATCCACCGCATAAACCCATTAACAAAACAACAACAACAACTCTTTTATTAATCAGTTTTAAATTTGCCGAAATTAAATCTTTTTTCGTTGCTCCTTCCCCTTTTATTTTCCCACTTCCCAACTTCTGTAAAAAATTTATTAACTGGAAAAATTGAAAATTTTTCTCCTTCTCAGAAAAAACATTTTCCACCTCTGCCTGATTTTCCAAATTATCAAAATAATTGGGTCTAAAACCCCACCTTTTAAGGCGAAATATTTTTGGATAGTTGCTCAAATCCCCGTTATAAAAATCACTTCTGATAACTTCGTTAACCCAACACTTGCCCAAAATTGCCGCCAATAAAATAATGACAATAGGAAAATAAACAAAATGATAACGAGCAGCAAGAGATAAATCTTTACCCATACCATAAATAATAAGTAAAAATAAAGCGATCGCTCCTACAAAAAAACCGACAAAAACCTGAAAAGACAAACGGTTATCAATATCATTCATCTGTACTTTCCCACCTTGCCATAAACCAGGAGCAACCCAAACCAACATAATCAAAAGTGTCACTCCAGATAAAATAGTCACAAATAAACTTGTCCCTTCAATGGGCAAAAGCCATACCATTGTCAATACCCAACCCAATAAACGAGGGATAGGATGCCAAATTTCATCAAGCTCAAAGCTAGTTGATATCCAGTCAGTAAGTTGACTATTGCCAATACCACCCATAATAGGCAACCAAACCAAACAACTAATAAACGTTCCCAGAGCAACCAAATAAATTCGCCACCAATAACGTTGAAATAGGTTTTGAATATCTCTCAACCAAAACCAAGCAATAACTAACCCCTCCGCACTCAACGCCAAGGCAAAAAAATAGTGAGTGGAAATTCCCAAACTATTAATTATAACCCAAAGAAACCCCAGCCATATTGGAAATATCTTGCGTTTTTGGAGATAAGGCATTATTGCTGTCAAACAAGTTACAGAAGCAATAATCCATAAAATAGTTAAAGTGTAATGACGAGATTCTTGGGCGAGGTAAATGCCATAAGGAGAAATTGCCATTAATGCTGCTGCTATATGACCTATTAATGGAGAAAACGCCAAGCAACCCAAGCCAAAAATTGCCGGAATAGCAATTACACCAAAAATAGCACTGAGCGATCGCCCTACCCAAAGAGAAACCAATTCTCCGTCAGTGGTGAATAATTTAAACCACAAATGATTTAGTACAAAATAGAGTGGAGGATGATTATCTTCACCCAGTAGATGATGAATAACATCGGTAGGAGTAGAGGTTGACTCAAATTGTAAGGGTGACAGTAATTGGTCTAGACTAATAACTCGATCTAAAGGTAGGTCAAAAAAGCTATGACCTAGACTATAACCCAATGTAGCAATTTCGATAGATGAGGCAGATTTTTCAGCTAAGTTTGTCCAACGTAGAGTAATGCCTAGAACTATCCAACTAAATAGCAGTATTAGATGCAACCACCTCTGATGATTTTGGTTAACTCGATCATTTCTCATTCTTTTGAGTGACATCTCCCACACTAAGCTGACGCTATAGTATGGACTTCTCGTTTCCTAGCCCCGGTATCCCGTCGGGCTCCACGAGCTTTAAGGACGGAATGCCCTACCGCCCTATTTTTGATATTTATCGCCGCATTTAAGTCGCGGTCTATTACTATGCCACAATGCGGACAAGAATGAGTTCGTATGTCTAATTCTTTAGGGACTTTTTCTCCACAATTTGAGCAATCTTGGCTTGTATTTTTGGGGTTCACAGCTATAGTCTTTTGTCCAGCATTTCCAGCTTTGACAGTTAAAATAGATAAGAATTGTCCCCATCCAGCATCATTAATTGATTTACTCAAACGGGTTTTTGCTAGCCCTTTAATATTTAAGTTTTCATGGGCGATAACTTCAGCTTTTGATAATAATTCATTGGCTGTTTTGAAGTGAAAGTCTTTACGCTTGTCAGCTACTTTTTTATGTTGTTTAGCCACAGCTAGAAGAGCTTTTAACCATCTTTTGCTACCTTTCTTTTTACAGGATAAGCGTTTTTGTAGAGTCTTTAATCGCTTCTGAGATGAGCGATAATATTGAGGAATGGGAACCGACTCTCCGTTACTTGTTACCAAAAAGTCTTTTAACCCCATATCTATCCCCAAAGTATTTTCTGAGGTAGGTTTAACTTCAGTTGTGAACTGAGGAACCGACTTATCTTCTAGGGATAGCGTCACATAATAACCATCAGCTTTGCGACTAATAGTAACAGTTTTGATTTGAAATCCTTCTGGTATTGGTCGATGCTGAATCAACTTTACCTTACCAATTTTGGGCAAGTTTATCTTGTTTCCTTCAATGCAGTCTTGCTTGATTTGAGGATAGCAAAAGCTTCGATAACGTCCTTTTCCCTTAAACCTTGGCTTCCCTAATCTAGTTCCATTTTTGTCTGCCTTAAACCATCTATCAAAGGCAAGTTTTACCCGTTTTGTGCAGTCTTGTAATACCTGAGAATGAATTAGCTTGTATTCAGGAAACTTATCTTTGGTATTGACTAAATCTCGTTTTTGAGAGTAATAAT
>NZ_JAAHGB010000093.1:0-21544 GCF_010672695.1 Okeania sp. SIO1H4 | reverse complement strand
ATTCGACCCGTAAACATACAGGCTCGATGAGGCAACTGGGGCAAATGAAGCGCTCAAAATCTCAAAGTGCGGACTTTGTTGACGGGGACTTAGAAACCCCGTCCGTCTACACGGCGGGGTAGTTCATAAGGGGAGAATGTTTACTTTGATAATACAGACAGTAATCTCATGGAAGGAGGAGTAGCTTTCTCTCTAGTTAACCCTACCAGACTCCGATTAGTTCTGAAAAGAATGCTTGATGAATCTGAATTTTTCGGACCTTATGGTATTCGAGGATTATCTAAATCTCATGAGCCACCTAATTCCTATAAATTACCTTTTAGCATCAGAACAAAGAGTGGCAACTACATTCAACCTGAAGTAGAATATGAGCCAGCAGAATCGAGATTTGGTCTGTTTGGAGGTAATTCTAATTGGCGTGGTCCGGTTTGGATGCCTGTTAACTTTTTGATTATTGAATCCCTGCGAAAATACCATTACTGTTTAGGAGATGATTTCAAAGTAGAATGTCCTACAGGTTCAGGAAATATGATGAATCTTTCGGAGGTAGCTGCAGAAATTTCTCATCGTTTGATCAAAATTTTCTTGCCAAAAGATGGTCAAACTCAACGACCTGTTTATGGCGCAACGGAAAAGTTTCAAACTGACCCCAATTGGAATAATTACATTCTGTTCTATGAGTATTTTCATGGGGATAATGGTGCAGGTATTGGAGCTAGTCATCAAACTGGTTGGACAGGAGTAGTAGCAGAACTAATCCAACAACATGGTGCTTATATTGCTAGAGGAAAACGCCCTGAGTAGAAATTAGTACAAACTAACACAATTCCCTCCGTGGCAATCTCCTAAAATAGAGATTGCTGTGGCTAGTATATCGCGATCAAGACAAGTACAGCGAGGCCGAACCACTTTACTAACCTGCTTTAGCCATCTATGAAAAAGCATATGGTGGTGATGAAGGAGTCAGTCCTCAGTCCTCAGGAGTCAGGAGGGAAGAAGAAAGAGGAGTATAAGGAGAAAGTTTTTTGGTCGCGTAAGCGGAAAGGAGTTCTATAAATCACCAACGCCAAAAATCAAATCAATTATTGCACAGAGACTATCGATTCTTTCCCCCTACTCCCTACTCCCTACTCCCTACTCCCTACTCCCTACTCCCTCTTTTCTGGAGATGTCTTATGAATTATGGCACAATATTAAGGACAATTAAACAGTCCAAATAATTCATATTATCTATGACCAAAACCATACCAGAATTACCAAGCAAATACGACGCATTCTCAACTGAGGCGAAATGGCAGAAATATTGGGAAGAAAACAACACTTTCAAAGCTGACCCCAACCATCCAGGCAACCCCTATTGCATTGTCATCCCCCCTCCTAACGTTACAGGGCGCCTCCATGCAGGTCATGCTTTTAACAACTCCCTCATTGACGCTCTCATTCGTTACCATCGGATGCGCGGTGACAACGCTCTCTATCTCCCCGGTACGGACCACGCGAGTATTGCCGTGCAAACTATTCTGGAACGGAAACTGAAAGAAGAAGGCAAAACCCGCTATGATATTGGGCGAGAAAAATTTCTGGAACGCGCTTGGGAATGGAAAGCTGAGTCTGGCGGTACTATTGTTAACCAACTACGTCGTTTAGGAGTTTCTACAGACTGGACTCGCGAACGTTTTACCCTGGATGAAGGTTTATCAAAAGCTGTCATTGAAGCATTCATGCGTCTCTACGAAGAAGGTCTCATTTATCGCGGTAACTACCTGGTCAACTGGTGTCCTGCGAGTCAGTCTGCTGTTTCTGACTTGGAAGTTGAAAATAAGGAAGTTAATGGCAACCTCTGGCATTTTCGTTACCCTCTTACTGATGGCAGTGGTTATGTGGAAGTTGCTACTACTCGTCCGGAAACAATGTTGGGAGATACTGGTGTCGCGGTTAACCCCAATGACGACCGCTACAAAAATCTCATTGGCAAAACTCTTACCCTACCAATAATGGAACGGGAAATACCTATTATTGCGGATGAGTTGGTTGACCTTGAATTTGGTACTGGTTGTGTCAAAGTTACTCCCGCTCACGACCCCAATGATTTTGAAATGGGTAAACGTCACGACCTACCATTCATTAATATTATGAATAAGGATGGCAGTTTGAATGAAAACGCGGGACCGTTTGTTGGGCAAGACCGTTTTGAGGCGCGGAAAAATGTTGTGAAACGGTTAGAGTCAGAGGGTGTTTTGGTCAAGGTAGAGGAGTATAGTCATAGCGTTCCTTATAGCGATCGTGGCAAGGTACCAGTCGAACCTCTACTCTCAACTCAGTGGTTTGTCAAAATTAAACCGTTGTCTGAGAAAGCGCTGGAATTATTGGATAAGCACAACCAACCGAAATTTGTTCCCGAACGTTGGACGAAGGTTTATCGCGACTGGTTGGTGAAAATTAAAGACTGGTGTATTTCCCGGCAACTTTGGTGGGGTCATCAAATTCCAGCTTGGTATGCTGTGAGTGAAACTAATGGAAAAATTGCCGATAATACTCCTTTTGTTATTGCTCGCTCGGAAACGGAAGCGTTGGAGCAAGCAAAAGCAAAATTTGGTGCTGATGTCAAAATTGAACAAGACCCAGATGTGCTTGATACTTGGTTTTCATCTGGTTTATGGCCATTTTCAACATTGGGTTGGCCTGAAAACACTCCCGACTTAGCAAAATATTATCCGACCAGCACTCTTTCTACTGGTTTTGATATCATCTTTTTCTGGGTTGCTAGAATGGCAATGATGGGAACTCATTTTACTGGCAAAATGCCGTTTGAAACGGTTTATATTCACGGTTTAATGTTAGATGAAAAGGGTAAAAAACAATCTAAATCTGCTGGTAATGGTATCGATCCTTTATTGTTAGTTGAAAAGTATGGAACTGATGCTTTACGTTATACTTTGATGCGAGAAACTGCCGGAGCAGGGCAAGATGTGAGAATGGATTATAATCGGGAAACTGATGAGTCTGCATCGGTGGAAGCTTCTCGAAATTTTACTAATAAAATTTGGAATGCTGCTCGATTTGTGATGATGAAATTAGAGGGTAAATATCCTCAAGAATTAGGGGAACCGGAGCAGGAGAAATTAGAGTTAGTTGACCGTTGGATTTTGTCTCATTTCTATCAAGTTGTACAGCAAACTTGTGATTATTTAGATAATTATGGTTTGGGGGAAGCTGCGAAGGGTCTTTATGAATTTATTTGGGGAGATTTTTGTGATTGGTATCTGGAATTAGTTAAATCTCGCCTTCAGGGTGAGGATGAGATTTCTAAGTTAGTAGCACAACAAACATTGGCTTATGTTTTGGATGGAATTTTAAGATTATTACATCCTTTTATGCCTCATATTACTGAGGAAATTTGGCATACTTTGAATCAAGTTGGTGAGGAAGATTGTTTGGCTTTACAGTCTTATCCGAAGTTGGATAAATCTTTAATTAATTCGGATTTGGAAGCCGAATTTGAATTATTAATTGGGGTAATTCGGACTATCCGAAATTTACGGTCTGAGGTTGATATTAAACCAAAGGTAAAAATCACAGCAATTTTGCAGAGTGAGAATGAAAAAGAACGGAAAATTTTGAGTAAAGGTGAGGTTTATATTCAAGATTTAGCTAAGGTCGAAAAGTTGAATATTACTCCTAGTGTTGATGCGGAAGTTGGTCAAACTATTGCAGGTGTTTTTGGTACTGTGCAGACTTTAATTCCATTATCAGGAGTAGTAGATATTGAAGCTTTATCTGCTAGGTTAGAGAAGAAATTAGGAAAGTTAGAAAAAGAGATTTTGTCTACTTCTAAACGATTGAGTAAACCAGAATTTGTTAAGAAAGCTGATGCTAAATTTGTAGAGGAAACAAAGAATAATTTAGCCGAGGCAGAAAAACAGGCAGAAATATTACGCGATCGCCTGAAGCAGTTAAAGTCAAATTAGGCTTATTTGGTTGGGTTTAGTTATTATCTATCCCAACCTTTAATTTTGAATTTTAAAAATAACAAAAGGAAAGAAATTGCCAGCAAGAGATATTTATCATTCAGTTGTTAAACAATTGGATTTTCTATAAACTGAATAAATTGTTTCCCTAAATCTGTTGTTATACTTTTTTGGGAGTTATATTTAACATCTGAGATAATTTTGTCAATATTTTTAGTATGTTTGACAGTTCTAAAATTGTTTTCATACTTACGACTATCAGGAGTAGTAGATATTGAAGCTTTATCTGCTCGGTTAGAGAAGAAATTAGGAAAGTTAGAAAAAGAGATTTTGTCTACTTCTAAACGATTGAGTAAACCAGAATTTGTTAAGAAAGCTGATGCTAAATTTGTAGAGGAAACAAAGAATAATTTAGCCGAGGCAGAAAAACAGGCAGAAATATTACGCGATCGCCTGGTTAAGTTAAAGTCAAATTAAGTTTATTTGGTTGGGTTTAGTTGTTGCTAACCCAACCTTTTATTTTCACAATAAAGAAAACAAAATACTTATCAGTATAAAGATATTTATATAATCATATTTTGAGTTTTTTTGAACTAGAAAGATAGTTAAGGCAGATTTAGAACAAGCTTTAGGACAATATATTCTATATAATGATATATCGAGACTTACCGAACCAGAAAGAGAGTTATATCTGGCTCTTCCATTAACTGCTTTTACAGACCTTTTTGAAGGAGAAAAATATGGTCAAATACTATTGGATAATCACCGATTAAAACTAATTATTTTTAATTTACAAACAGAGGATATTGTCAGATGGATACCATAGAAAACTATCGTCAAATAATTAAACAACTATTGACAGAATATGCTGAAATACCAACTACTGAAAGTGGGATAGAAAATCAAACAATTTTTGACTCAGAAAATGATAGATATATGTTAATTTCTTTAGGTTGGTCTCAAGAAAAGCGAATTCATTACTGTATAATTCATATTGATATTATCGCAGGTAAAATTTGGATTCAAGCCAATAATACTGACTGTTTAATAGCAGAAGAATTAGTTGCTGCTGGAATTCCTGCAAAATCAATTGTTTTAGGAATGCAGCCTCCAGAAGTCAGACCTTATACAGCTTATGGAGTAGGAACAGAAGATAGCGATCGCCTACTTCAGTTAAAGTCAAATTAGGCATATCTGTAGGGGCGAATGGTATTCGCCCTCCCTATTTTTCTTTGCAACTCCATCCAGACTTATCCGTAATTTCATTCTGTAAAATTTCCTCAAAATTGGTAGCTAAATCTGGAGAAGCTGAAAACAGACCAATCAAACCATCTGCTTCTGAATTTATATTTTTAGAAGTAGATTCTAAGTTAGAATCTTGTTGGAAATTGCCAGATTTTATGGAGAAATTATTAATATGATTCCTGAAGAACCAATTCATCGTTTTATCAATCATAGAGCAGTTAAATACTTACGTTATATTTTAGGAAATCTGGCAGAAGTAATGGAAGCACATCCTGTTACTTTAGTTGACTCTGAACCAGAACCTGATATTGCCATTGTTCGTTCTCCCGATACATTATATTTAGACCGTCATCCTTATAGCGAAGATATTTACTGCATTATTGAGATTGCTGATAGTACATTGCAAAAAGATTTAGGAACTAAAAAGAAATTATATGCAAATTCAGGAATAGAAGAATATTGGGTAATTGATGTTGCTAAAAAAAATTTAAAAGTATTTCGTAATTTGATGAATAATGAATATCAAATTGAACAAAACTATCAAGATGGAGTTATTTTTTTCATTGCATTTCCTTCAGTAGAAATTTCAGTCCAAAAAATAATTGGAATTGATGAAAGGGATTAAGTGGGGTGTGTGACGGTATCCTTACCATTAATATTTTTTTTGATTAATTGATGTTGGATAATAATTGTATTTACAGGACTTACGCAAATTAACGTTGAAAACGCCATATGTAGGGGCAAATGGCATTCGCCCTCAGTAGATTTAGTGTCCGTGCATAAGTCGTGATTTAATTAATTTAAGACAAGTGATCGCTCTTTAACAACAACTGCTGCTGGTAGAGCGATCGCCTCTACCGTACTTCTAATTCAACTGGTCTGGATCGATACCCAACTCCCGCAAACGCGCCGCTAAATTTTCAGCTCTTTGTTCCGCTTGCTGCCGCTGAACTTCCGCCTCCAGTCGCCCTTGTCGCTCTTGCTGTAGCTCAAATTCGGCTTCCTGTCGCGCTTCTTCGGAAGTTAAATATCGGTTTCCTTGTTCGTCATACCAATACAACCATTCTCTGGTAACTCCTTGAAATGTTCCTACTTCTGTACCAATACCCAGACCTATTTCTGGCATCCACATGGGGTTGTCTTCTTGTAGTTCATATTTCCCTTCTCCATTGAGACGGTATAGAGTTAATTTGGGTTTGCGTACCCGTAGGGGAGCGTAAATTACATAGTACAACACTCCGTATTGAGCATATTTTCTTTTTTTCTCCTTATATTCACCTCCCGGAGTTTTCGATACTACTTCTAATGCAAAGGAAGGTATTACCCCATTTTCTTCCCAGGTGACATAACTTAAGCGCAAGTTTTCATGTTTAACGCGCTCTACTCCCAGACATAAAAAACCATCTGGTGCAATAGCTTTTTCGTCGGGAGAATAATACCATCCCATATCAATACCAAAAAACCAATCGTTACGGTTTGCCCAAATGTAGGCCAGAATAGATTTTAATAAGTGAGCAATTAAGTCTTGTACTTCGCTATCCACTGGTTTACCGTCTTGATATGGTAATTCTTCCATGGTGGGAAGACGCTTTTGGGTTTGAGAATCTGATGTTAGCATTGTATTGTTTGTTTGTTTTCATTAATTGATGCTTGAAATGGCTTGTATTTCAGTAGTTTAGCATAAGCGATCACTTTTCGATAACAACACAATAAGTTGATATCTGTATGGAGTAGAACACTTTGTAGGTTGGGTTGAGGAACGAAACCCAACAATAATTTTGTATACCCAACAATAAGTTTGTATACCCAACAATAATTTTGTATACCCAACAATGAAGTTTGTATACCCAACAATGAAGTTTGTATACCCAACAATGAAGTTTGTATACCCAACAATGAAGTTTGTATCTGTTGGGTTGCGCTACCGCTTAACCCAACCTACTACGGTATTATAAGTGATTAGTTGAGGAACGAAACCCAACAATAAGTTTGTGTACTCAACAATGAAGTTTGTATCTGTTGGGTTGCGCTACCGCTTAACCCAACCTACGGTATTAATTTAATGTTCTACTTCTAGAAGTCCCCCAATTTTGGGGGATTTAGGGGGCTGCGCACAGCGCTATAGTTCTACTGCTCCTAATGCCGTCAGACTTGCTTTTTGGATCTCGCTTAATCCTTTGACTCCCCTAATGTTGGCGTTTTCATAAGGTCTGGGTACTCTCAGGGTTTTGATGCACTCTCCTGTTTTGACGTTCCACAGTTTAATTGTTTCGTCGGCGCTACTACTGGCAAGAATTTGACCATCGGGGTGGAATGCTACTGCTAATACCCAACTCTGATGTCCGCTAAAGGTGGCATAGGGTTCGTGGG
This sequence comes from Okeania sp. SIO1H4, assembly GCF_010672695.1. NCBI lineage: Bacteria > Bacillati > Cyanobacteriota > Cyanophyceae > Oscillatoriales > Microcoleaceae > Okeania > Okeania sp. SIO1H4. Next base: position 13,961 of record NZ_JAAHGB010000093.1, on the reverse strand, counting down.
TGTTAACATTCCACAAACAGACGGTGTTATTTTTTCCTCCATTTACTAATAGTTGACCGTCTGGACTGAAGGCAACTAAATAGTTCCAGACTGGTTGCCCTTCAAAAATGGCGATACATTTCTGAGTGCTAATATCCCACAGACGCACGGTTTCGTCATAGCTGCTAGTTGCCAATAGTTTCCCATCAGGACTGAAGATAGCTGAGTGTATACTTCTTTGATGACCAGGGAAACTGATCGAGTTTTTATTCGTAGCAACATCCCACAACTGAAGAGTAGCATTGATTCCCGCAGTAGCTATTTTCTTACCATCAGGACTGAAAGCAACTGCAAAAGTTTTTCCAGTATAGTGCTTAGGCAAAGTTTTCAGATGCTGCTTGGTCTTGACATCCCAGAATCTGACAGAGCGGTCGTCTCCCCCACTAACTAATAGTCTATTGTCAGGACTAAAAGCAACAGAATACACTTGATTTGTATGTCCGTGCAAAGTTGCTAAAGATTGACTGGTATTAATATTCCATAATTTAACAGTAAAATCCCTACTACCACTGACAAGAGTTTGACCGTCAGAACTAAAAGCAACTGACTGGACACGCTCCTGATGTTCCCGCAAAGCGGCCTTTACCTCTCCTGTTTCTACATTCCAAAGTCTCACATTATGATCGTCACTCCCACTAGCTAGAGTTTTGCCATCGGGACTAAAAGCGATCGAGCGAATCCAATTATCCCAACCTGCTAAGGTTACTTGGGGTTTGACATCATGAATATTCTCAAGATTCCATATTTTCACTCTCTTATCGCCACCACTACTGACTAAAGTCTTACCATCTGGACTAAAAGCTACTGCTTCTACCCAAGAAGTATGTCCTCGCAAAGTTTTCAGGAGTTGCGGATGATTAGTATGACTAACACCCCACAATTTTGCAGAGTGATCGCCACTTCCACTAGCAAGCACTTTTCCATCTGGGGAAAAAGCCAGCCATCTGACTTCATTCTCATGTCCGGGTATAGTAACTGGACTAGGAATGTTATTAATATCTGTAATATCCCAAAGTTTGATAGCAAAATCAGCAGCACCGCTTGCCAATACTTTACCATCGGGCCTAAAAGCAAGACAACGAAGTGAATCTTCATGCCCTGATAAAGTAGCTAAATACTCACCATTAGCAACATTCCACAGCCTGATGTTTTTGTCTTTACCACCAGTTGCCAAAATTTCCCCACTGGGACTAAAGGTAACTCTATTAAACCAACTTGGGTCTCCTTGTAAAGTTGCCAGACATTTGCCATTGCTTACATTCCATAATTGTGTCATACGGTCTGTGCTAACAGTAGCTAAGGTTTCCAAATTAGGACTCAGAGCAATAGCTTTTGTAAAATTAGGGTATATAGATAGGTTTCTCAAATATTTACTGCTTGTCAAATTCCAAAATTTTACTGTTTTGTCAGAACTAGCGCTAACTAGAGTTTGACCGTCCGCAGCAAATTTTACGGTTCTGACTTTATCGGTATGACCTTCCCAAGTCAAGAGTTTTTTACCACCTGCAACTTGCCACAAATGAATTCTACCAAAGTCATCCCCCGTTGCTAAGAGCTTACTATCAGGAGCAAAAGCTAAAGACCTAACTATACTTATAGACTCCATAAAAATAGAATCAGCCAGATTTGCCTTAGTTAAATTGATATCCTGCAAGCTAGCACCTGCAAAATTAGCTCCCAAAATAATAGACCTACTCAGATCGGAACCTGCCAAACTCAACTTATCAGTCCTAACCAACAAAGTCGCCGCATTCCCACCAACATAACCAACCTCTGCCGCAGTTTTTCCCCTCGTCCCCTCCAAAACTTCCCGCAACCTACCACAAACATTCTGCTTTTCCTCCTTCCCTTCCCCTAGCCGCAACATCGGCAATAACAAATCCAAAACCGCCTTTGTCAACGGCATTTTTCCCAAAGTCGAACGTAAATTTTCCAGACATTCCCGAGAAAAATTGTTCAGAGGAGGAATAGAAATAACCCCTCCCTTAGCATCCACCTCCCGACGGAAATATTCAGACCAAGTACAATTTTCACCCATTGCCTCCAAATTAACATGAGACTGCATCCGCGCCACCTCCACAAAATCATCAACCAATACTCCCAACTCCGCAGCAAACTTATAAGCAACAAAAAATTCCAACATAGAACGATGAGCAGGAGAATAGTCGCCATCCTCATTTCTAATCAATATTGTCTGACCCATCATATCATAATGCCAATGATCCAAATCTCTTTGTTCCTGCACCCTTGACTCAAACAAACGCCGAATGCGGTCAGGAAATTCCCGATAATTCAGACTCATCCGGTCATTAGATAACATTTCCCAGGAAAGTTCGCAGAGAAAATAAAGCTTATCTGCAAGAGAAGTAAAAGTCCGCTCTTCCTTAATATCCCCTTGCATTTTATGTGTAACCGCATACAAATATATCCGCGCCAAGTCGATCGCTTTCCCTTTCTCTATTTCTGGCAACGCTGCCAAAATTAACTCACTCATCACCGGGCGTCGCGCTAAGTCTAAAAGTTGGGAATTATTCATCACCTTTTCTACCGTAGAAGGTTCGGTATTGAAAGAAAGTACCTGACGAATTTGCTCATCGTTAAATTTTTTCAATTCCAAAACTTCAAATTGTGGCGGTTCCCCAGTCAGGTTAGCAACAGAAGCTTGTAACTCAGCATTCAAAAGAGCGCGACCTTCCTGTGCTTCGGGAAAATGTTCAGTGCGACAAGTGAGAATAACCTTCGCCCCCGGTACCACCGTTTGAGCTAACTCCCAAAAATTATTAATCATCTTTTGTCGGTCTACCCTCGCTGCCATCTCGTCAAAACCATCAAAAATTACCAACAATTTACCCATACGGTTCAGTAATTCAAAAGCAGAATAACCGGGTAGAGGAATTTCATGTTGTCGGAAAAAGAACTCCGAAAATAGAGACTCCATATTAACCGCCTTAGCATAGTCGCGCAGCAAAATAATTATCGGCAAACGCGGGCGTTCCACACCTCGTTTTTTAGCATCCAAATATTTTTGTAACTGCTGCCAAGCATAGTGAAAAACAAACCAAGTCTTGCCAGTACCAAATTCCCCCAAAACCGAGAGATGCTTTTTCACGGGGTCATCGAGCCATTTATCAATGTAACCATCTATCCAACCGTCTGCTTCCTCGTAGTCACTCACCCCTATTTTTTGTTTTGTATCAGGGTCAACTTCCTCCTTCCGACAAGCAAGAGGTACATATTTTTTATCAATACCCCGCTGTTTCACTTGTTTTTCCAGCCATTGAAAATAACGTTCAAAGTCAGCTTCCTGGTCTAAAAGTTCGTCAAAAGTGTAGCAGAACAGATTTTGATTTTCCTCCTTTTCAACCCCATGGCGAGCAGCTTTACTAATACGACGCACAGCTACCAACCAACCCTCATCAGTTTTTTCCTTTGCCACCGACTGACGCAAAGCATTGAGGTCGCAAGTTGCCGCCTCCCCTTCCACACCTCTGACCAGAATGCGGTCATACCCCCGACGCGTCTTAACCTTAATTATCCATTCAAAAAATCTTTTACCGTGAATTTTATCTACAACGTTGTAGTTTTCTGCAAATTGATAACCCAGAATTTTAAACCATTCCTTCATCTGTTCGGGTAGGGGAAATTTTAAGCGATCGCTATGTTTTTGGAACTCTGTTTCTACAACTCCACGAAAATTTTTGCAGGTAATTTTTTGCCCGAATAAATCTCCCAATATTTTCCATAAATTAGCTGCTTCCTGTCGAATATATCCCTCAGCAAAATTAGTTTTTATCGCAATTTCTCCATATTTTTCATTCTCCCAAGCCAGACAAAAAATATTCTTTTGTAAATCGCTCAAACTTTTTCCTTTCTGATTAAGATATTGATTATTGACAAAATCAAAAGCTGGTTCTGGATTCATAATATTTTGAAAATAGTTTCTTAATTTGTAAGCATTCAGCCGTCAGCTATCAGCCATCAGCTATTGTTTTTAATTTTAGATAAAAGCCTTACTAATTGAGTCAGAATTTATACTTACTATAAAGGCTGACTGAAACAGTCTATATCCATTAAAATCCTCTTTTTTTTGCTGTTTGCGCAGCATTCCGCAGGAAAAGCTGACTGCTAATAGCTGAATTATTACCTGAATTTTCCAACTATTGTTCATTATAAATTATGGAAAAATCAAATGTAGCCTTTCTCGCAAACTTCTAACTTTTTCTAACTTTTTCAAAAGAATTGAAGGAAGAAGGAAGAAGGGAGAAGGGAGAAGGAAAAAATTTACGTTGTCTGAGTTTTATAGCAGTTTTCACAAGGCGTGAGGTACACCAATGATCCCCCTAAATCCCCCTTTTTAAGGTATGCTTTATAAACATCTTTCTTAACATAAAACTTGACAAAGATAGTCAGTTATGCTTAAGTCTTGAGTCAGCTTTTTTCTCAGAAATAGTGTATTGAATTAGACATTTTTTTGATAAATCCACCCCAAGATTCTGACTCCCCCCTCTTCCCCCTCCTCCGCCTCTTCCCCCTCTCCCCACCCTCCTATAAGGGTTTCAGGAGTTCCTTATCAGGGATAGCTTTTTAAGGGGGACTTCCGATTTCCCACCTTATCAAGGAGGGTTAGGGGGGATCTCCACTTACACTTACTGAGAAATCCTATATAAGCTTTTGATTTATCCTCACCTTTCCTTCAACTGCCATATCGCAAAAAATAACTTTATTTCAGAACATTTTCTAACCATTGAATAGCAGGAAAAAGCTACATTATAAATATCAAGCGAAGCGATTTTTATTTATGAAAACAAATAAATTTTTCTATTAGTATTTAGCTAAATATTACAGCTTATTCGGTAAAAAATATCGGCTTCAGCACAACTCAATTTTAACGAAAATTCCTAGTCAAGAAAAACAAAAATGACAAATTCTAACAACTCTCGCACCAAAATTACTATGCCAATAAACCCAAAAAAAGGAGTAGAAATAGCATTAACTACAACTCGAACAATCATTCTTGGTTTAACCACAACTTTTGCCTTAACTATTTGTCAACCCACAATTATTATTAATATTTGTTGGCGTTGTACCTTAGATTCTGACAATAATAGTATTCCGAGAAATCAAGTAGGAAGAATTATCAAGCAAATAGATTACACTAATGATAAATTATAGCAACCGCCAGGTTTGTTAGGAAAATTAGTGCGACCATCTTGCTCACCTCATAAATCATCATAATTATCCGATGTTCTAACTATAGTGACGACTGCTGTAGTATTGAAGAACAAAGATAGAATAGGGGAAAAAGGTAGAAAAATGGGTAGTCCTGCATAGTAATGGTATACAAGGTACAAGGTACAATGCTTGGCACTGTTAGGGTGCGTTACGCTACCGCTAACACACCCTACTGGACTGACTTTTCTCTTCTCCCTGTTGCCTTTTGCCTGTTGCCTGTTGCCTGTTGCCTGCTATAGTTTGACAACTTTTGGGTATTTTGTATTATCAGAAGAGCGCACAAAATCAGCAATATTTTCAGGACCAGACTCTTGTAAATTTTTCAATAATTCGGCACTTTCTGTCAGTAACTTATCGACATCAATCTCAAAATAACTAGGTAAATAATAATTCAATTTCCTAATACCTTCCCCCAACAACATAACAGCACCACGCCAATTTTCATTACCCGCATGATAAAGTCCAACTGCTATTTGTAAAACCCCTTGATAAAAAGTACGTTCCGGTTCTCCAGCTTCCATCCATAAAGCCTCCAGAGTATCATGGCATTTATAGAATTCTTGTTGATTAAACTCAGCTATTCCTTGCCAAAACTCTTGGGGAATTTTTTCTTGTTCAGAAGTCATTATTTTTATAGTAATTTCATTTGAGTTGCGAAAAAAAACCTGGTCGCTAAAAAACCTGGTCGCTTTTAGGCAACAGGCAACAGGCAACAGGCAACAGGCAACAGGCAACAGGTCAGAAGGTTTGCCAGACTTTTTACTGTTAGTAAATAACCAACTCTTGTTTGACATCTCATTTGAAAACGCTATAACTAAGTTGAGGAAGGAAGAAGGAAGAGGGACTGAACTGGAAAAAATTGTCCGGCAAAGTTTGTTACGAGAACAGTGAGAGCATCTTGCTCCCGTGCCTGGTATTCCTTTTTGCTGTATACCATTAGTAGTAGTAGACTGTTTCATCTTAAATTTTGCAATAGATGTAGGTTGGGTTTCGTCCCTCAACTCAACCTACATTTTTAGGCGTGTCGGTTCAGTAGGGTGTGTTAGCAAAGAGTAACGCACCTGAGATACCTTAAATGTTGCATTATAAAAAATAGGCAAAACCTTGCAATAACAAGAATTATGCGAAAAAAGCTAATGCCAAAAATTAGCTGTGTCACTCCAGTAGGGTGCATTAGTATAGCAGAAGGAATAAGAAAAAATATTGTTAAAATCATGTATTTTCAGTAGAAGGAAAAAGGAAAAAAATATCTCTGTTTATCTCAACAAAACTCATCAGAAAAAGCTCTACCTTGGCAAAAATTTCGACTAAACTTTATTCCTGATTCCTTCTAGTTTTCAACCTACATAGTTGCTCTAGTAGCTTCTAAAACTTCTTGAGTAATTGTTTGCTCTTCCCCAGCAAAGTCATTATCTGGAGTTAAAAACAACATACAATGACATTCTTTACGCTCTCGCATCGGTACACAAGGACAATTCCAATATGTAGCTTTTACTTCTGCTTCTTTATCTTCATAATGACGACATGGACATAAAGGAGCGCCCAATTCATCCTTATGTTTAGCCAACCCTTCAATTACCACTGCCGTAACGGAAGGATCTACACAAAAATAAGTATTTGTATTCTTGGCATACTTTTCAGAAAAACTTTTCATCGCTTTCAACGATTTTTCACTGGATAGTTTTTTATTTTCTGTTGTTGGGTTCATAATATACGTTTGTTATGTTGTTGATATTAGATATTTGTCTCAATCTTACAGCACAAAGTCATTTTCGGGGGAAAATATGGTGAAAAATTCTAAATGTTTCAGATTTTTACCCACTTATAATAAAAAGTGACATTTGTCAATACAAACAATTCAATAAACCATAAACTCGTTTCAAAGTCTGCTTAAAAGTTATACTATTTCTGAATAGTAATGTCATGTTTGATTACCATCTCTCATCTCCCCATCTCTCATCTCCCCTACTCCCCATCTTCTTCCTTCAAACTTGAGACTGAAGTTGAAACTCTAAAGGCTGAGTAGAACTAATTTCTAAACCAGAAGAATGCGAAATCTTTCCTGCTTCTGTTCCAGGAGAAATAGACTCATCTAACCATAATAACCACCTACTTCCAGAAGGCAGAGAAGATAAACTAACTGGGTCTTGAGTCAACCAGAGCAAAGACTTATTTGGTGGTTTTCCTAACACAACCTCCTCCCCAAACTTAACTCCAGCCAAAGTTTGCAACACCACCCTATTTCCATGCACCAACCCAGTAGCAGCAGTCCAAAGCTGGACATTTTTCAGAGAGCGGTTAGCATAGAAATACAAAGAAGCTGCTGCTATTACCGCTGCTTCAAAATTATCTGTTTGCCAATTAGCAGCACTATCAAGACAAATGATAACTTCTTCTCCTCCCTTAGATACCTCTAATTCTCGAACCCGCAACTCTCCATAACGAGCGCTACTCCGCCAATGGATCAAACGACTAGGGTCGCCAAACCGATATGGTCGTAATGTCCGAGTTAAGCCTTCCGAAGCCATTAGATAACGACTATCCTCGTTTAGTTGACGGCTATTTTCTTGACCAAGTTCATCTATTATCGGACAATTACTCAGGGGTAAAACTGTAGGATACACAATAGCAGTAGCTTTAGCATTCCGACTACGGCGACACCAAAATAGACCTAGAGGTGCTGCACTTCTCAGTTGAAGATGATGCCAACGATATATTCCTCTTCTTTTGGTAGGTAAATGGTAAGTCCAATGGTAAACTTCTTTCCCAGGAATGACTTCTATTGCTTGTTGAGGTGATTTTCCTAGCACCAAAGGAATTTCATCCTTGAGTTGCACTAATGCTATTGGTTGATTAGTAGAATTTTCAATTGTGAGGGCGATAGTTAAATAGTCGTTCACCGTTACAGGTTGAATTAGATGGCGACGTACTTGTATTTGACGTAGCGATCGCCCTGGCAAAACAGCACCCATTCCTAATAATGCAAAACTCATCCCACTAATTACATATAACCATCCTGCCATTGTATTAGTGGCGGCACCAAAGAAGAATATTGATAACATTCCGAGTAACCCACCTGCATAGCTTGGTGTTACCCAGTTAGTTTCTAACCAGTCAGAAATTTTGTAGTAAATTTTCATAGAAGAATAATTAGACAAATTTTTAAAGTTGTAATTCGAGGAACATTTTTATCATGATCTTGATCTAGTTACGGATAAAAAAATATAGCAATGTGCGCTGGCATATTTACAAATTACAGGAACTTTCCAATAGCTAAAAATCTTAATATTATCAGCAATTTATTCCTCCTGTTGCCTGTGCACAGCGCTATAACTATAGCATTAAAGATTTTTATAGATTAATTTACTACTAATTATTCAAGATAAAATATTAATATTTGTTTGATTAATTTACATCCTAGTTTTTAGCATGAATTATCGACTTTATTGTCGTTTTTTTTTGCTGCTTCAATTGATTTTTATCTTAATCTCAAAAAAAGCAGAAAATAATTTAAATAATACCAAAAACTAAAAGATTATTTGAAAGTACAATTATCTTTATTGTCTGGCAGTTATTACCAAAATAAATCAAACTAAAACCGAAATATATTTTTATCGATCAAAAATCTTGGTAGTTCTGTATAGTAATGGTGAATGGTGGCTATAACCCTCACTATGCTGTTACTGAAAAAATCACAATGCACCACTAGCAAATCCCAAATATCATCTAATTCAAAAAATACTGATTACTTTCCTGATATAATATTACCTCAAAAAAACAGACAAATAATATCTTGGAAATATTTCTAATAACCTTGCTAAAATATTTGAATAACTATTCTTAATATAGCTATATTGTGATTGCAATCTATCCAGGCAGTTTTGACCCTATTACCCTCGGTCACATAGATATTATTGAACGAGGGTGTAAGCTTTTTGAAAAGGTTATTGTGGCCGTACTGCAAAATCCTAGTAAGACTCCTTTGTTTGCCATTGAGAAACGTTTAAATCAAATTCACTATTCCACACAACACCTATCTAATGTGGAGGTAGCCAGTTTCGATGGTTTAGCGGTAAACTATGCAAAAATGCGACAGGCTAAAGTCCTGATTCGAGGTCTACGAGTTCTTTCTGATTTTGAAAAAGAACTTCAAATGGCCCATACAAATAAAACCTTATTATCTGAAATAGAGACAGTTTTTTTGGCCACCTCTAATGAATATAGCTTTTTAAGTAGTAGTGTAGTTAAAGAAATTGCCATTTTTGGTGGATCGGTAGATCATCTCGTTCCTCAGCACATTGCTATTGATATTTATAAATGTTACGACAAAATTCAGCCAATATTAAATCAGCAGTAAGTGGACAAAATATCAAGGCAACTCACCAGTAACTCCCCTGGAACCTATATCCAGCAAGAATTAAATCGGCTCAAGGAAATTATTCTCCATAGTCCTAAAATTTCCTTTGTAGGATTTGCCCTGGTGGATGAAGAACAACTACTCGATCAGCTAAATATAGTGCATCTGAATTTAGAAGGACACTGGATTGTCTCCCATAAAGATTAAATCCTGATTGAACTAAAAGTAAATGAACAAAATATCGAGAATAAACCTACCATTGCCTCCCTTGGATTCGATATCCAGCAGGAACTAAATCTATTGGAAGAGATTATTCTTGATCGTCCTAGAATTCCCTTTATGGGACGAACTTTAATAAATAAAGAACAGTTGATAATGTTAGGACAAAACTCAGCTAAAGCCAATATTGAACCAGAAGTAAGTGGACAAAATATCGAGGGTGAACCCGCTAGTAGCTCCCCTGGAGTTGATATCCAGCGAGAGCTAAATCGGCTGGAGGAGATTATTCTCGATAGTCCCAGAATTCCTTTTGTAGGCCGTACTCTGATCGATGAAGAACAGTTACTAGATCAGTTAGATATAGTACGTCTGAATTTACCAGTTGCTTTTCAGGAAGCAGAAATGATTGTTCGCCATAAAGATGACATTCTTCAAGAAGCTGAACTTTATGCGGAAGAAATTATTGAAAATGCTGAACAACAAGCTTCCCAAATTTTAAATGAAATGGGTCTTGTGCAACAGGCTAAGGTAGAAGCAGATCAGCTCAGAAATCAGGTTCAGGTTGATTGTGAAGCGATTCAACAAGCTACTATTGCTGAAATTGAACAAATTCGCTATCAAGCTCAACAAGAGTTGGAGGAAATGAAAGCTAAAGCAATCGCAGAGTGTGATGAAATTCAAAATGGTGCAGATGACTATGCCGATCATGTTCTGGATAGTATTGAACAGCAGTTAACTGATATGCTCAAAGTCATTCGCAATGGTCGTCAACAATTAGAAGGAGAAGGACATAGAAATATACCAAAGCCACTAAATCCTACTAATGATCTATAGGGACAATGAATTAGTCATGGTTTTATCCAAGTTCTTAAATATGTTCTGAATGTGGGCATCAACAGAAAATGCCGTTACATTTGAGAACCCATAGAACCCATTTGACATCTTTTAGTGTTTTGAAGTACATTTGCTACCAAAGCTCGATCCACGAATCATGCTGTACTCCGGCAGCCCAGGGCAAACGCATCTTATTTTGCCGTTCCCTATATGTAGTGTTTATTTTATTTTATAGACACTATATGTTGAAAGTATATTGTCAACAAGCGCAATAAAACCCGGTTTATTGATAATTACCCCTAGTTTATTGACGAGATGCGTTTGCCCTGTCCGGCAGCCTAACATGGGTGATTGAAAGGTCAAATTCTTGAATTACCGAAAAATTGGGTGTTAAAGCCTTGCCGTTTTAAGGCCACTTTATTTTATACTGGTAATAACTGGCAAAGGTATTCAACTGCTCTAAAAACCTAGCTACTAATCGTAGCACACGATTCGCCTTAAAAACTGAGGTCAAACCCCGCGTCGCCGTTAGGCGCAAGGGAATGCTGACCAACAGAAGATTTATGGGGTTTTGCACAGGAATGTTTGTGCATGGAAAAGCTTTAAGCACCAAGTACAAGAGAACCAAAATTTTTAAGGTTTTAACTGTACCGTAGGGCATAGGTCCACAGGCTATTGATAGCGTTCGGCCAGCATTCCGATAGGAAAGCTTCTCTGTTTGCGTTTGCGTAGCATCCCGTAGGGAAGCATTCCGTAGGAAAAGAGGCAATAGAGCAAACGCTTGGGGAGAAAACCATCTCTGGCTTAGGTATCGCAAGGTATCAATTTAAGTGGATTCGGTGTTGGCTTAGTCTTGCGGAACGCAAACCAATAATCCTGGTTTCAGGAGAATCTCGGTGTCTTTAGGCTGGAGAGTATGTCAAAAGATGTAAAATCCTCGTCAAAAACTTTGAGAGGAATCTAACTAATGCGACTGCCAAGATTAATCTTTGCTTTACTCGGTTGATGATTTAAGAGCCTTGCAGCCTTTTCTTAGATGTCAAATGGGTTCTATAGCAAGGAACAAGTTGGTGTTTGACTTATGCTGATGATGAACCTAATAAGGGGAAATATTTTTCCCAAAGATGAGCTGTTCCCTGCTATATTTCCTATTCTATATCGGTCTAAATTGGATCTATATGTAATTAAACAGATTTGATATTAAGCAAAAGCAGAATATCCTAAATTTGGAGGAATATCTTGCCAACGTCCTTGACCTACGGCTTGATTTGCTTCCGTAAGACTAATATCACCAGTGTACAAAGCACGACCAACAATTGCACCTTCTACCCCCATGGGTTCTAATGCTAACAGACTTAACAAATCAGTAATTGAACTAATACCGCCAGAAGCGATGGTAGGAATATCGATTGCAGTAGCTAATTCCCTTAAGGACTCTATGTTAGGCCCTTTGAGAGTGCCATCTCGGTGAATATCAGTGTAGACGATCGCTGCAACTTTTAGTTTAGCCATTTGCCGAGCGAGGTCAGTTGCTAATACCTCAGATGTTTCTAACCATCCTTTAGTAGCGACTTTACCATCTCTGGCATCAATACCTACAATAATTTGACCAGGAAATTCTTGACAGAGGTTAGATATTAACTGAGGTCGTTCGACCGCTACAGTACCGACAATAGCTTGTTTTACACCAAGAGCAAGCACACTTGCAACTGCAGAATAGTTACGTAAACCTCCCCCTAATTGTATTGGTACATCTACTGCTTTGATAATCGCTTCTATTGTCTTTTGATTTACGGGTTGACCTACTTTTGCACCGTCTAAGTCTACCAAATGTAGCTTTGTTGCTCCTTCATCTACCCACCTTTTTGCCACATCAACTGGGTTATCATTAAAAACTTTCTTTCGCTGATAATCTCCTTGATATAATCGTACACAACGTCCATCTAATATATCGATTGCGGGTATAATATTCATAGACAATATTTTTTGTATTCAAAACTACTATTTTTTCAACAGTTGCACCCACTGTTAATATGATACATAATCGAACTAGACAATCCTGACCATAGAGGAGTTTTGACTCCTGCTAATTTCATACCTTCTGCAGTCCAATCATTACAAGCTCTTAAAATTGAATAACTATTTTTTCCTGCATAAAAACCGCCTCCATAATTACTATCTACGAGCAGGTTGATTTTATTACCTTGGGTATCTAACTGGAAGGAATTATTGATAAATTCCATCAGCCTACGGTAATTAGTTTGAGTAATTATAGCACACTTAATTTCATATTGTTGAGGAATATTTCTATAGGCTAATACCCTTATAGCAGAGGGTGTTGGCAGGAACATGGCCTTAAAAATTGTCATAATTGGCAATGATGTCCCAGTATAAGTTTCGAGAAAATAAGCTCGATCGCCAAGGCCAAAAGCTAGATAATTTATGGAAACTGATGGATTAGCTATTAATTTTAAGTTGAAATGTTGCTGCAAATTCCAATTTTTAGTTCTGACTGGAACTAGAATATCTGTATGGATACCAGTATTATAAATATAGATAGATATGCCTTTGTTTAATAAAGTCATATCGCAAGAATTATCATACCAATTTCTCGGAGTAAAATAACCAATAATTAAGCAAATTTTTATAGATAAAATAGTACTTAATACCAATCTAACAATTCTATTTTTTAACATAAAAACTGGTGATTTATTCATTGAGGATCGTCAATATATATGTCTATGTTGACGATATTATATTCAGAATAGATGCCAAATTCTTAAAAATAAATTCTAGACGTAAAAATAAACCAATTAAATTACTATAGAAAAATTTAACTTTTTTTTGTATTTTAAACTTTACCAGAGTTTTCTGAATATAAAAGCACGCCACCTAGAACTAAATTGATGGCTTCTTGAGTTTGTTTTTCAATCATTTCCTGACTCAAAAGTTGTCGATCTGGCTTGAGATAACTGAGATTTTCCTGAGCATCAAAATAAAAAACACAAATCCCTAGAATATTAATAGAGTTGTCGCTAAATAGAGGGGAAAAATCGTTCCAACCTAGACAGAGCAATAATTCCCAGACTTTTTGGTTGCCAATAGCTACAATCCTTACAGAACAAAGTTTTTGGGGATTTTTTAAGTTATATCAAATCCGGTAGCATCGGAGTAATTAAACCTGAATTTTCGGCCACCAATGGTACTGGGTTATAGCCTTGATTGCAAATTGCTGTGTTAAAAGAACTTGACAACGCTCAAACAGAATTTCTTCTAACTC
>NZ_JAAHGB010000092.1:0-21709 GCF_010672695.1 Okeania sp. SIO1H4 | reverse complement strand
AAGAGTTACGGGCAGCAGAAGACCCAGAGTTTGAAACATTTTATACCAAAAACATTTTGTTGAACGAGGGTATCCGAGCATGGATGGCACCTCAAGATCAACCACATCAAAACTTTATATTCCCTGAAGAAGTATTACCTCGTGGTAACGCTCTGTAATAATTTATGAAGGGATAAATTTTAAATCCTTTCATGGCTCCTACATTGTTAGTTTGTAGGAGCCATTATTTTTGGAAGATTAGGCACTTTTTTTAATCCAGCGTATATACAGAACTTTTCAAGTTATAGCAATGAGCGCTGGTATATTTACAAATTGCAGGAGGGGCCAAATAGCTAAAAGTCTTATATTATCAGCAATTTATTCCCCCTTCCGGAGCTGTTGCCTGTTGCCTGTTGCCTGCGCACAGCGCTATAAGTGATGAACAGTGGCGGAATAATAATATTCACTCATTAAATGATTGGATAGTCTTTACCTTATAAACCAGCAATGTACTTTATATTTTTGTTTTTTTTAACTAGCATATTTGTTATTTTATATAGAGATAATCTCTCAACCTTTTTTTGGTTATTACTCTGTATCTAAAACTCTTAATTTTTGCTTATTAAGTTATTGAAGTCCTGAACTGAGAAAAAAAATTAACAAGACAATTGCATTCTCAAATTTTTGTGCTACTATTATTAATAGTAAAGATTATTAAAAACCGTTTAGGGATATAAGGAGGTGATGCCCATGCAAGATAGTAGTAAACGCTTGGGTCACCAGATTGGAAAATACCAGCTGTGTGCTGGGGCTGGACTCTAGTAGCTAGCTTGTTTCCCCTTCTAGGGGAGTTAAAATAAATTTTAACTAAGCTGATCTGGGGTTTCTCTCAGCAGTTAGGTTTCAATCAAGGTGACCCGCTAGACCGCTCTTATCTTGAAGTAGTACTAAAGCATTTGCTAACATACTACTTTATGATAAGAGCGGATAGTTTTTGGAGAATTTTATGAGTAAATTGCTGAGTGCAGAAGAAATTAGTCAACGTGTTAGTCAATTATCAGACTGGAAGCTAGAAGGAAATAAACTTCAGTGCGTAAAAATATTTAAAAATTTTGTCGAAGCAATTAGTTTTGTTAATCAATTAGTAGATCCAGCCGAGGCATCACAGCATCATCCTGATATAGAGATATCTTATAATAAAGTAATAATTAATTTAACGACCCATGATGTAGGCAGTTTAACAGAAAAAGATTTTAGCATGGCTAAACAAATATCTGCTTTAGACTAAGCTAGTTTTCGTAGTTCGATATAAATTTAAGGTAACAGCTCAATAATCCGGGGTGAATCGGTAAAAGATAAACCTCAAATTACGTAAAATATTTTCTCAACTGGTAGTCTACCCCCATTTATTGAGCGGATACAATTTAAGTTAGTCTAGTACGGATTAACTGACCGAGTATTTATAATAGAGTTATTAGTTAATAAATTTTCTAATTAAAACTGAAATTAAGCAAGCAAAAACTAGAATTTTGATGCCTTTAAATTCAAAATAATTTTCTTTAACTATATTACTACCCGAAAGTTAAGTGTATTAATTAGTAATTAAGTTTGTTCAGGATAAAGGCTAGTTAATAGCCCTAAATTATGTTCCAACTAAATATTCTCAAGTGGATGCAAGAATCTGCTACCGAGAACACAGAATCATTGATAGAGCAGCTACTACATATTGGTGCTGCCCTTTCAGATACTTACGATTTGGGCGATATTTTACATTTAATTTTATCCAAAAGTCGGGAGATAACTTGTAGTGATGCAGGTAGCGTCTATCTAGTAGAAAAAAAAGGAAATCAACCTACTAGGTTATTGTTCAAGGTAGCCCAAAACGATTCCTTGCCAGACTTTTCTTTCCACGAATTGGCCATCAATATGACACCGAAAAGCTTGGCTGGATATGTTGCTCTTACAGGTGAAAGTTTAAACTTATCAGATGCCTATAATTTACCTTTAAGTGTACCTTATAAATTTGACAAAAGCTTCGACAAAAATACTGGTTATCGTACTTGTTCTGTGTTAGTTTTACCTATGCAAAATAGGTCTCAAGAAATAATTGGAGTGCTCCAGTTAATTAATCGCAAGATTAACTCAAATGCAGTATTAACAGCGAAGAATTTTCAAGAATTAATTCAGCCATACTCACAATGGGAAGAACGAATAGTAAGTTCTCTTGCTTCTCAAGCAGCTATATCAATAGAAAGAAATCATTTACAAGAAAATATTGAAAATCTATTTGATGGCCTTGTTAAAGCATCAGTACAAGCAATAGAAGCTAGAGATTTATGTACATCAGGTCATTCAGAGCGAGTAGCAAAATTGACAGTCAGCTTGTGTCAAGAAGTTAATACTATTACCAGCGGGCCTTTATGGGCAGTGTCCTTTAACGAGCAGCAAATTAAAGAAGTTCGGTATGCTGCTTTGCTGCATGATTTCGGTAAAATTGGAGTCCCAGAAGCAATATTAACAAAACGTAAAAAACTTTATGAACAACAATTAGAGCTGATTCAGCAAAGGTTTTCTGTTGCTCAACGTACCTTGGAGATGGAGCATACTCAAACCAAGTATAAACAGTTACTCGGACATTTATCTGACATATCTCAACAACATACTCAAGAAAATTGTCCTCTATGCCAAAAAATTGAAAATTTGGATTTAGAACTAGAAACAGCGATCACCAAGCTTAATAACTATTGGCAAATAGTATTAACCGCTAACGAGCCAACTATAACAACAGAAGAACCACTGAAACAACTGAAGCAATTATTACTTTACACTTACAAAGACATAGACGGTCAAGTTAAATCACTAATTACACCGGAGGAAATGGCTCAACTAGCAGTTCCTAGAGGTAACTTGACTTTTGAAGAAAGAAAAGCTATAGAGTCTCATGTAACTCATTCTTACGAATTTTTGAAGCGGATTCCCTGGACAAATAACTTACAGCAAATTCCAGAAATTGCTTATGGACACCATGAAAAATTGGACGGCAGTGGTTATCCCAGGGGACTAAAGCAAAAAGATATTTCTATTCAAGCCCAGATTATGGTTATTGCAGATATATATGATGCTTTAACAGCAGGAGATCGCCCCTACAAACAAGGTTTGCCTGTAGAAGTTGCTCTCAGAATTATGCGTCATGAAGCAGCACAGAATAAAATTAATAGCAACTTCTTGGAACTATTTGAACAACGAGAAGTCTTCTCCATACTAGGACACAGCAAATAAGGTACACTCAAAAAAGCAAAAATTTATACTAGAGATACAAAGATCAAAAATTAATTAGGCCATGGTTAACAGAATAAAAAAATTCTGTATAGAGGTTGTTGATAAAAAAAAATTGTGATAACCTGTCACTCAACTACCGAATCTATTTATCAAAAAATCTTGAAAGAGGACTCCCGCTATAATCGCGAGATTTAGCGGTTAGAGGGGGCGTAAAAATTGCACGGGAAACCAACGCACACAGCCCCTCATAGATTTCAAAGTTATAAATTAATTAAGTGGTGGTGAATCAATAGTAGAGGGTTAATAGCGGTGGGGCACACCGTTCAATAAAAGCGCACCGCCTGCGCTGAGGTTTCCTCAGCGTAAAGACGGAGCAAGAAAAGCTTGTGGAGACGGTCTGGCAGGGGTACAGCTCAACTTGTTTGATTTGTTATCTAGTTAAGAGTTTGTGAAGCAAGAATCCCCCGTTATAATCGAGCGATTTAACGGTGGGAGTGTCAAGTAAAAATCTTAGGGTTAAAAATTAAATTTTTAGTAAAACTCACAGAAAGCTCTGTTTGTGCTGTAGATAAAGTTGAACAAACCTCAAAATTTGTTCTAAGATTGGAAGTATTTTTAAGATTGCTTGTAAGTCTAATCCTGCCAAGAGCTACCTAGACTCTGAAAAAAAATTAGACTATTTGCACCTTTGCAACTCCTTCTTAATAATCAAGAAGTTGCAAAGCTAAAACTATGCTAACCAATCAAAATTAACTGATAAATATAGCCAAATGGTCTCTCTGCGATCGGTGTGAGGATGAGAGGGAAAATGTCAAAAAAATTCTGGAATTGTCTACTATTTAGTCCAGCAGTCTTGGGAGCAACCCTTGTTGCATCCTCAGCCGCTGTAGCGACTGAAAGTAAATCAGCAAATCTGGTTGTTCAGTCCCAAGATACAAGCATAGAAACACAGGAAACTGAACTATTAGCTCAAGTCCCTGGAACAAATTCAGCTAATTCCGTTGCTAATGCACCAGCAACGACCATAAGACAAATAAACCGCTACGGAAGAGAAGGTCGTAACCTTCGTCAACCAAGTCTTCGTAATCTTAACAGAGGAAATAGAAGAAAAGCAAAAGGCCAAGTTACTTCTGTATCTCAACTTTCTGATGTTCAACCTACAGACTGGGCCTTTCAAGCACTACAATCCTTAGTTGAGCGTTATGGATGTATTGTTGGATATCCGGATGGTACTTATAGAGGTAACCGTGCTTTAACCCGTTTTGAATTTGCGGCTGGTGTTAATGCTTGCTTAGATAGAATTACTGAACTCTTACAAGCTGCCATAGCAGATACAGTAAGTAGAGAAGACCTGGCAATTCTACAAAGATTACAAGAAGAATTTTCTGCTGAATTAGCTATTTTGCGGGGTCGTGTTGATGCTCTAGAAGCTCGTGCTGCGGAATTAGAGGCCAATCAATTTTCGACAACTACTAAACTTAGAGGTGAAGTAATTTTTGCCTTTGTTGATAACTTTGAAGACCAAGGGCGATACGGAACCTTCAACGATAATACACAAGACGAAGACCAAACAGTATTTCAATACAGGGTACGTTTGAATTTCAACACTAGCTTTTCTGGTGAGGACTTATTATTTACAAGGTTACAAGCAGGTAATGCTCAAGCATTTAACCAGAAGATAGCTGAGGCTGAGGGACAGCAAACTTTTAATGTTCTTAACCTCACAGATGATACGGTTGAGCTAGATAAACTTTTCTATAAGTTCCCTGTCAGGGATAACATTAGAGTAACTATTGCTGCTAATAAAGTAAGTTGGTACGATTTTGTTCCTACTCTCAACCCTTACATGGAAGATTATGATGGAGGAAGTGGTTCTTTAAGTGCTTTTGGTCAAAGGAGTCCGATCTATCGTTTAGGGGGAGGTAAAGGACTTGGCGTTGAGTATGATTTTGGTTGCAAAGACCAATATGCTTGTGTCTATAGTCCATTTTCTGTATCTTTTGGTTACTTAGCAGCGGAAGGTGAAGATCCTCGGGAAGGAAGAGGTTTATTTAATGGAGATTATGCTGCATTAGCACAACTAACTTTTACTCCAATCAAAAATTTCCAAATTGGACTTACCTACAACAAAGGCTATTTTGGACCAGGAAATTTTGGATATGATGATGGTGCAGCTACAGGTCTAGGGGATAATGGCAGTTTAAACAGTGGCTTTGTGGGGACTGGTGTTGCCAATACTATCTTTGGTTTAAATGCAGAACTTAATGACCGCCGACCAGGTTCAGTTAATATTGCCCAGCCAGTTTCGACTAATGCTTATGGTGTACAAATGTCCTGGCGAGCAGCTGATTGGGTAACTATTAATGGCTTTGGTATGTATCTTGATGGGAAGCTGATTGGTTTAGGTGATTTTGAACAATGGAGTTATGGAGCAAATTTAGCTTTCCCCGATCTGTTTAAGGAAGGTAGTTTAGGTGGTATTGTTGTAGGTCGGGAACCCTACATGAATGAACTACAAGTTCCTAACGGGTTGGCATCGGGATTACGACAAGATATGTCATGGCACATAGAAGCATTTTACAAATATCAAGTTACAGATAATATCTCGATTACTCCTGGTGTAACTGTAATTACAAATGCTAACCAAGATGATGATAATGATGAATTAATTATCGGTACTATCAGGACTACATTCCAGTTCTAGTGATTAGCTGAAGTTATTAGGGTGGAATTCCACCCTATACACCTTAAAAGTTTTAAAAGTTTATTTATTGCAATTTATCTAGGATTACTCAAACTACATACATATAATTCTGAGAGTTAAAAATTCTATACTTGAATTATCAAATTATCCTGATAGATATAGCAGAAAAAAGAAGCAAGGAGGAAAAAGTTAGTTATCTAGAAGAAAAAAAATCTTGTGTTGCCTGAGTTTTAATCTTTTGATATGTCCGCCCTCTTTGCTTCGACTACTATAATAATTAACAACTTATTTGAAAACAGATTCCTCTACATTTCTGTTCCCTGTTTCTTATTTTGGTAATTAACATCAGTAAACTAAATTTATTTTTAACTATTTTTATTGACAGATATTAAATGAGATTTGATGTTGGCTTGAATTCAAAATTTATAAATATATAAATTAGCAAGTAGTTATATACTATCTTCTTAAGGGCTACTCAAAAAGGGGCATTGCACAGTGACGAATGATTTGAGATTTTTGATAAACAAGATTTTGGATTAATTAATTGCTATAATTAATAATTAATATTAGGTTTTTTTTAGTCAAAGTCTAAACTATTTTTTGGCAATATAATTCCATAATGTGCAACCCCCAAAAAGGTTGTATAATTACAATTTTTGTCTTGAAAATTTGGTAAATTATTTAAGTAAGTATATGTGAAAACTAATTTATAGCAGTCGCCAAGGTGCTTAGGACATAAAGGAGAAATATAGGGTTGGCGGAGGCTAGCCGCAGCTATATCGCCTCTATGAAATGGTCTAATAACTTTGATTCTTCTCTATCCTAATCGCCCTGGCAGTTACTATAACTTATGTTTCGAGGTAAATAAAAGTTAACAACAGCGTATCTGTCTTGAACACAGCTCCAAAGGATCGAGAGAGAATGGAGAAAGTTAGCCATATCCGTATATCCAATTGACTAACAAAAAAAATAGAAAATATATTTGATTAAAAATCAACTTATTATTTAGTAGTAAGTATACAAACTTATAAATTAGTTTTAAGGTTTTTTAAGAGAGAAGATTAACTCAATAATTTTGATTAAACAATATGCTCAGAAGAACATAAAGAAAAAGAAAAAATATATAAATCTGTAAGATTCAGTACATAAGATATATATATATATATATAAACCCAAGCAATCATAGCTAATATTGGGTATACTTATCAAAAGAAAATAGAAAATAACTTAATATAAATTAATTTTATACTTTTGCTAATAATGTGAAGTCATGAAAAAAGTAGAAAGTATTTTTACATAAATAAAACATACTTTACTTTAGCTGCAAATAAACTTTAAGTTTAGCATAATAAACAATTATTTTCTATCAAATTATAAGTAGCCCTCAGCATACTATTTAGGATAAAAATATCATGCGTATTGCTCATAATATTACTGAATTAGTAGGTCGCACACCTCTAGTACAATTGAATCGTATTCCTCAAGCAGAAGGTTGTGTAGCCAGAATAGTAGTAAAGTTAGAAGGAATGAATCCTGCTGCCTCTGTCAAGGACCGCATCGGTGTTAATATGGTTAATGCAGCAGAGCGTGAGGGATTGATTACACCAGGTCAAACAGTATTAGTTGAACCAACATCTGGAAATACAGGTATTGCTCTAGCAATGGTAGCTGCAGCTAGGGGTTACAAGTTAATTTTAACAATGCCAGAAACGATGAGTTTAGAGCGTCGTTCTATGTTACGCGCCTACGGAGCAGAACTGGTTTTGACCCCAGGTAGTGAAGGTATGAAAGGTTGTATCACAAAAGCACAGGAGATAGTTGAGTCAACGCCTAAGGCATATATGTTACAACAGTTCCAGAACCCAGCTAATCCACAAATTCATCGCCAGACTACAGCATTGGAAATATGGGAAGATACAAATGGCCAAGTAGATATTTTGGTGGCAGGTATTGGTACTGGTGGAACAATTACAGGTATTGCAGAGACTATTAAGCAACGAAAGTCTGATTTTCAAGCGATCGCTGTGGAGCCTTCAAATAGTCCAGTCTTATCTGGTGGACAACCTGGACCTCATAAAATTCAGGGAATAGGAGCAGGTTTTGTCCCGTCTGTTCTGAATCTGGATATCATAGATGAAGTGGTTCAGGTTGCTGATAGTGAAGCAATTAGTTATGGTCGTCGTATAGCTAAAGAGGAAGGTATCTTGTCAGGTATTTCTACAGGAGCAGTTCTTTGTGCAGCAATAAAGGTAGGTCAGCGACCAGAAAATCAAGGTAAATTAATAGTAATGATTCAGCCTAGTTTTGGGGAGCGTTATTTAAGTACTCCACTATTTCAGGAACCAGAACAAACTCTAGCTACAGCAGTTAGCTAGATATATTTAGTTAGCTAAATCTAAGAACCCATTCTTGTCCCCATTGTGGCATTGTAATAGATCGTGACTTCAATGCCGCAATAAATATAAAAAATAGGGCGGTGGGGCATCCCGTCCTTAAAGCTCGTGGAGTCCGACGGGGGACCGGGACCGTGAAACGAGAAGCCCGCACTATACCGAATGGTTAGTGTGGGAGTATGTCACTGTGGGACTTACACATTCACGCAATACTAGATTTTTGGCAAATTTAGGTCATCAGGAAAAAGTAACAGGAATACTTAGTTTCTGCATATTAGTTGATTTGAATTTCAGTTTGACAAAATGCCTCAATATACGTGCTCAAAACTATAGTGCTATATATTTGCGTAGTAGTGTTTGATGAGAATTGTAAGTACCTGACTAATTTGGGATTATTTAAAGCTCTGCAAAGACTAAGTATTGTGATGAGAAAATATAATTAGTCTTCTACCTAACGGAAAGTCAAATTTAATCCCAGTTCAAAATTTAGCAGAATTCATATTTACGGGAAATTCAAATACCTTATATAATTTTCTACTCACTATTGCTATCTAGAATCTAAAATATTTAATCTATCATTATCAATTTAAAAGTTTGTTTATTTCATTGGTAAATTATTGATAACAATGAATAAAATAAGTAATGGAAATGTAAAAACTTAGATTCTATTGTAAATATTGAGTAGAAATAATTTTATGGTCACTAGTGATTATTACAAAACTTTGAATGTTAATCCCACAGCAACTCAGGGACAAATTAAACAAGCTTATCGTCGTTTAGTGAAGTTATTTCACCCAGATGCTAATACAGAAATAGCAGACCATGAACGTATTATTAGCATTAATGAAGCTTATGAAGTATTGGGCGATCCCCAACTTAGAAAATCTTATGATCAACAATTTAATCAACACGATCAGAAATATACTAATACAAAGCAAAGTTACTATAAGCAAAATAAAAGAGGTAATAATGCAGATGAAAATCTACAAAAATGGTTAAATCAGGTTTATAAACCAGTTAACAAAATTATAATTCAAATATTAAAACCTCTAAAAAAGGAAATTGATTATTTAGCAGCCGATCCGTTTGATGACCAACTAATGGAATCATTCCAAAATTATTTAGAAACTTGTCGGCGCTTGCTCAAAAAAGCTCATAATTTATTTAGTTCTCAGCCAAATCCATCTAATTTGGCAGGAGTAGCAGCTCATTTATATTATTGCTTAAATCAGGTTAGTGACGGAATAGAAGATTTAGAATTGTTTACTCTAAATTATGATGATTATTATTTACATACAGGTCAAGAACTATTTAGAATTGCTTCTAGATTACGCCAGGAAGCACAGGCAGGAATAAATGGTATTTTATAACTTTATTTATTCTTGAGGATAGAGTGGAAAAGTCATACCAATTTGATAAATATTTATCACACATCATAAAATATTGATTATAACTACTTGCTCTTGATAGAAACTGCTATAAATCTTAGATTTCAATATCACTTTTCTTTAGTTAAGCGTTTCCTAACTCTCAGATATTTTTGACACAACTACGTTGAGGATTACTATATTCTTTGATCCAATAGTATTAGATATTATATTAGCTCATTACGAAAATTTATCTCTAATTTTTGCCATTTTTTTTATAGACTAAAAGTTAGTTTCTGGAAATGTATACTTTTTCCATTTAACATGAAATCCGGTTATACAATTGTCCTACTCTATACTTTATATTAATGTAGACTTAATGTAGACATAAAATTCCAGAATATCCCTAGATAATTCTCACTCTCATCCTTCCTTTCTCTTTTCTCTTTTCTCCTTTCTTCTGACTACTAACTACTGAATTATACGATAATATCATGTCCGGATAATTAGTGATAAAAAACTTTCTCCTTCTCCTCTTATACCAATTACCAAAAGTAATGCTATACTTAGGTAACACTTCAGTTATTAAGTAATTAAACTATCCTAATAAATTTTTTGCTAATTTGAGCATATTTAATATGAACTATTATCATTTTCTTTGTGGGTTTAATACCCCACCGTCTACACGGTGTTCAAAATTACTTGGGGTGAGAATCCCCATGTAATTTTCCTCCTGTCTCCTGTCTCCTGTCTCCTGTCTCCTTCTTCAATATTTTTACTTCTCCCCCACTCCCTTACTCAAGAAAATGTAGAAAAGTTTTTGAGAATATGGTATTATTTCTTTTCTCCTGACTCCTGACTCCTGAATCCTAATTTATTTAAATTCCAAAAAGAGTTTGAATCCGATTTCTAATCCTAGTAAAGGGAGTATTTTCTGAAGAACTACGATCAAGTAATCCTAATTCTTGTAATGCCTGTCGGCGTTCACAAAGCTTTCGAGAAATATCAGTAGCCAAACTAGGAGATTCTTCTAATAATCTTTGCAAATCATGTTTTTCTATTACAAATAAAATTGAATCTTCAATAGTTTTTACTGTAGCTGTACGAGGAGAACCCAATAACAAAGACATTTCACCAAAAAATTCTCCTTCGTGAAGAGTTGCAATATATTTACCAGTTTTTTCAGAAATCACCTCAATAGCACCAGAAAGAATAATGTAAAAAGAATCTCCAACATCATTTTCTCTAAATATAATTTGCCCTTGAGGAAATAACTGTCTATAACCATATTCTATTAATTTTCTGAGTTTTAAATCAGTAAGACTTTCAAAATAAGTGACTCTTCTGAGTAGGTCTCGCAAAGTCCAATTATTTGGTGATTTTAATGCTGATTTTTTAGTTTGTTGAAAACTACTATGTTTTTGCTCAGAAGAAACACCATTTTGAGAAAAAACTTTATTTTCGCTATTTTTTGTAAAAATACTACTGTTAAATAAGGTACTCAAATCTTGTGGATTTTTTAACCATAAATCTCTCTGAGGAAAGGGAATAACTATATCCTGCTGAGTCAATTCATGCTCAATTAAAAAATTCAAAGAACTTTGAATTATATCGCTATCTTGAGGATGGTCAATCCAAACTAATAACTCAAAATCTAAAGAACTATCACCAAAACCTTTAAACCATACTTTAGGAGAAGGACGGTTTAATACACTCGTTTCTGCCCGAGCAGCAGCTAATAATGCTTCCGTTACTAACAGTGGATCGCTACCATAAGCAACTCCAACTGGCATACGAAGACGACTTTTAGGATCTTTATAACTCCAGTTAATAATATTATTTTCTACAAATTTTATATTAGGTACAATTACAAATATGCCGTCAAGAGTACGCACAATTGTAGACCTAATAGAAATATTTTCTACTGTTCCTAATAAATTGTCTACTTCAATAAAATCTCCTACCTTAATAGGTTGTTCAAATAAAAGTGTTAAACCACTAATAAAGTTACTAGCAAGATTTTGTAATCCAAAGCCAAGTCCAATACCTAAAACTCCTGCTAAAACTGTAATAGTTCTCAAATCTATACCAGCTCTTTGTAAAACAATTAAAATTCCTAAAATGGCGATTATATAGATAATAACTGAGGCGATCGCTTCTCGATTACCCCGGTCTAAACCCATACGAGTTAGTAGTAATCTCTTGATTCCTTCTCCAATAGCACGAGCAATAATTAAGACTGCTACACCTAATAGAATTAGTCTGACAATAGCACTTATAGAAAGATGATTATCTCCAATATAAAAAAGTGGAGTTGTTAATGATCTAGATAAGTTTTGAAACCATTCTTTCCCTTGTAAAAAAATCCAATTCATACTTGTTGTAAAACTATTTTTACTTCCAGAACAAAAACTTACAGCCTTTTGCACGACTAATTGTTACAGTAATAGCATTGAGTAAATAATAAGGTTTCATTTTTATCTTTGCTTATTGCTTTGAACATTGTACCTAATTGTTCTGCAAAGTGCTGTATAGTAGTTGGCGACTTTATTAAGTACATATAGGTTTTAGAGAATAAGACACTGAAAAGTTTGCATTTCAATTGTTACTATTTCATCTAAAATAAGTTAACGCTAAATTTTTGAAATGAATTTAAATTTTTAATTATTATTTTAGTGGGTTGATGAAGATTCACCAAATAATAGTTATTTATATATAGTAATCAGGAATCATATGTGAGAAACTGATAGAGAAGTTATGGAACTTATAGATGGAAGAACTAGATGTTTTGATTGAGTCTAATTGAAAACAAGAGGATTGGCGAAAAGGAAAAATTTATCTTGTTTATACTTGTAGAGTTACAGCCAGTGGCACAGCTATACAGAGGCTTTAAAGCTTAATTTTCAATATTATATTCGGATAATTTCTGATAAATAAAATTATAGTTATCTAGATAAAATTTAATTATTTACCAGGGAAAAACTCCCTGGCTAAACTAATCAAAAAGTATCCTTTACTTTAAAATTGTTTTGGAAACAATTCTAGTTTTTTTCCGGTCTGATTCAGAAAGTTCCTCTCCATCTTGTAAACGAGTCGCACTGGTTTGTAAAACAGTTGCTGCTCCTGTATCTCCCATTTGTAATGCTGTTTTAGCAGCAGTTTGTAACATTGTAGCAGCACCAGCTCGATCGCCTTGTTGCAATTTTGTTTCAGCTATTTGAGTTTGCCTATATTTTGCTAAAGCTAAAATATGATTTTGTACTTCCGAATTAATTTGAGGCTGATATTTTTCCGTAACATTAGCTTCAACTAATATAGGTTCAGAAAGTAAATCTTCCTTACTTTGAGCAGGGTCATCATAACGAACTTGTAATTGAACGATCGCTTGTTTTCCCTCAGGTAATTGCCCAATATAAAGATTAACTAGAACTACTCTTTCTACATCTTTCATTAAATCTCCCAGTCTGACCATAAAGCGGTCGTTCTCTTTTTGTACGGGCAACTCAATAGTATCTGGTGCTACTTGTGCAATAGGTTTAAGTTCTGCTAATCTAACTCTAGGCATCAAAGATAATCGCAAATAAGAATTAGTAAGTCCCACAGATTGAATCCGATTAAACAGTCTACCAAATTCCTCTATTGCCTGTTCTGGACGTTGAATATAAGCAAGAGTCCCCCCACCTGCATCAGCTATTTTTTCCAGAACATCTTGATTCCAATCATCACCAAACCCCAGGGAATTTAGAGTCATACTATAATCAGTAGCCAACTTTGCTAACTTAAGACAACGGTCATTATCCCCATGTTCATTATCCCCATCAGTTAATATAAAAGCCTGGGAAATAGCATCTTTTTGACCTTTATCTAACTCCTCTATTCCTAATTTCAAACCCTCATCAATAGCTGTACCACCAGAGGATCTTAACTTGTTAATCTCACGCTTAATACTACCAGGGTCATTAATAATTTGATTAGAAACAATCACTTTAGCTCTATGGTCAAAAGCAACAATTGAAAGGCGATCGCCCTCCTTCAATTTATCTACAAGTTGTCCTGCTGCTTGTTTGACAGTTTCCAGCGGTCTTCCTTCCATAGAACCACTATGGTCTAAAATCAAACATAGGTTTAGTGGTACAGTTCTTTCTAGCTCATCAGCTAGAGCCGAAATAGATATGGCCAGTTGACGTTGAGATGAAGATTGAGTGGCATCAATATTGGTATCGTTAAGAACCGAATGTAGATTAACTTTCATAAATATACTAGAAATTTTACTACTACTTATTTCAGGATATATCCACAAATTTGACATCCTCTCCTGTTAAATCTAAAGATTATAACCGGAGATTCCCAAACCTCACGATTTAGGTTTACTGCTTGAGTGGCACTTATCTAGACTGTTGCCAGTCCCCGACAGTACGCCAACGAGCGTCAATTTGCTCTACGATCTGCACTCGGCCGCAGTAACACCTCGATGACAAATCACTTTTGCTGCTGCCACATCACGATTGATTTCGTAGTGACATTCACGACATTTATGAATACGCTCAGACAGGTCTTTTTTAACTGTATGGGATCCACAATTTGGACAAATTTGACTGGTATATCTGTAGTCTACCTGGCCAAAATAAACCCCTCGTTTCTTGCATACCCAAGCCAAGATACTGAAGAACTGACCTAACCCTGCATCTAAAAGAAAGTGAAAGTCTTTTCAGGTGTCTAAAATTTTTTGGTGAAGTCTGGCAATCTTTTTGTTAAGTTGATGTCGATTTGCTGAACTGGATGTTTTTAACTTTAATCTACGTTGTAGCAATTTCAGCTTACTGTGTAGTTTGGTTAAAAATTTTGGACGTTCAATCAATTCACAATTCAGTTGTTGCTAAGAATTTATCAAGTCCAATATCAATCCCTAATGGGTGTCCAGAAGCAGGGGTATCCTTCAGCAATTAACAATTAACAATTAACAATTAATAATTACCTCTTCCTCAAAGGGAGAGGATTGAAGCTCCAGGAAAAATTTCATTTTTTCCCATTTCAAGGGGAAGCAAATATTGCTGAATTCTTTAATTATTCATTATTCATTATTCATTATTCATTATTTTATCGCCCTGCTGTTTCATGTTGCTAAATGCTCTTTCTAAAGTCTTGATAACTTGCTGTAAGACTTGGGCATTTGTTCTTTTGAGTTCTGAGTTAGCTTTCTTAGCTTTTGTTAAGTTGGCCTCTTGTCTGTTGTAGTTAGGGTAAGGTGCATCCGCAGGAATTATGTACTCTTGATGCAATGAACAACAGTTAACTGCACATTTCCTACTGTTAATCCAGTCTTTTCGCTCTCTTCAGGCATAATTCCACACCTTTCTGATGACCGCCAGCATATCTTCTATGATGGCAATCTGTTGCTGAGAGGGAGTTAACTTAAATTCGTAGGTTAGTGTTATCATGTCCCAATTTGATCATCATTCTATCTCAATCTATCTCAATGGAGTGCTTATTGTTTGCTTTGTCGCGATTCATATCCCGGTAAATTGGAGATTGTACCGGGAGTCCTCACTCGCTCCATTTTTGATAGGGAAAAATTTCGATTTGAATACATAAAAACTAGGTTTCTCAAAAAGTTAATGACAATCGAGTCTGTATCTCAACAAGAAACCCAATCTCTGCTAACTATATTACTCAATTAATATAATTAATGGTAAATACGCCATTTTTGCCAAATAATTATGGTAAAATCCACACCTAGACAAAAAAAATTGTTTTTGGTAGCAATATTTCAGAATATTATCACTAAATTTAAGACCATGACTAATATCAATCATACCCGCTACAATAACTCTACAGCACGCTAACATAATTTAAAGATAGTACAATTATTGCTAGGAATTATCTAATGAACTCACAAATAAAAGCAGTTCAAGCAGGGAGTTACTACGGAGACACCTCTTTTCGGACACCACCCCCTGATTTAGAATCTTTAATGTTAAAAGAACGAATCGTTTATTTAGGGTTACCGCTTTTTTCATCAGATGAAGTAAAAAGAAATGTAGGTATTGATGTTACCCAATTAATTATTGCTCAACTACTTTATCTACAATTTGATAATCCAGAAAAACCAATTTATTTTTATATCAATTCTACTGGTACTTCTTGGTATACAGGAGATGCAATTGGTTTTGAAACAGAAGCATTTGCTATTTGTGACACCATGAGTTACGTTAAACCACCAATTCATACAATATGTATTGGTCAAGCTATGGGTACAGCAGCAATGATTTTGTCGGCAGGAACAAAAGGATATAGGGCAAGTTTACCTCATGCTACCATAGTTCTTAATCAAGCTAAAACAGGAGCGAGAGGTCAAGCAACAGATATTTCGATTAGGGCAAAAGAAGTTTTAGCTAATAAGACAACTTTTTTAAATATTCTTTCTAAAAATACGGGTCAATCAGTAGAAAAGATTGCTAAAGATACAGATAGAATGCTTTATATGACTCCCGAAATAGCTAAAGAATATGGTCTGATAGACCAAGTTTTAGCAAGTAGAAAAGAACTACCAAAACCACTACCCGCTGCTGTTTAAGTTTTCAATAAAATCAAAAAATCAAAGGTCAAAAAATTATGCCTATAGGTGTTCCTAGCGTTCCTTATCGTCTTCCTGGCAGTCAGTATGAGAGATGGATAGATATTTACACCCGTCTCGGTCAGGAAAGAATTATTTTTCTGGGTCAAGAAGTTACAGATGGACTAGCTAATAGAATCGTGGCCTATATGTTGTATCTAGATTCTGACGACCCAAATAAGCCCATTTATCTTTATATCAACTCTCCTGGTGGTTCTGTAACTGCAGGTTTGGCCATATACGATACAATGAAGTACATCAAATCAGATGTAATTACTATCTGCTTAGGTTTAGCTGCTTCTATGGGTTCTTTTCTATTAGCTGCTGGTACGAAAGGTAAAAGACTAGCTTTGCCTAACTCCAGAATTATGATTCACCAACCAATGGGCGGTACTCGTGGTCAAGCAACAGATATTGAAATAGAAGCTAAGGAAATTTTGCGTGTTAGGTCGCAGTTAAATAATATGCTTGTAGAATGTACGGGTCAATCTTTAGAAAAGATAGAAAAAGATACCGATCGAGACTATTTTATGTCTGCTGAAGAAGCAAAAGAATATGGTCTAATTGACCAAGTAATTGATGAACGTCAAAACTAAAAATTAGTAGTTAGTAGTGGCTTGACATACCTAAAAATGTTGCAATAGTAGGGGCGGTTTCCACGTTAAATTAAAGAGTATTAACCAATTAGATGAACCCGCCCCAACCCCAATAATCTAAGGCACAAAATTAGGTATGTCATTCCAGTAGGGTGAATTAAGTAGGTAGGCAAAATAGATTGAACAGAAATTTGTCTAAATTCTTGAGAATGTCCAAAATTAATGTGTAATTGATTTGACACAACTACTTAATATTCAGCCTACTTTATTGTCTGTAAAAAAAAATATGGATATTGCAGATTATTATCGACAATTAGGGTTAAATATAGGAGCTAGTTTGGGAGAAGTTAAGGCTTCTTATCGACGACTAGCACGGCTATATCATCCAGATGTTAACCCCGACCGGCAAGCTAAAGATAAATTTATTGCAGTTACAGAAGCTTACAAAATCTTGTTGAAAATTGCTCCTACTCAAACAGAATTACCATACAATTATACTGTCAAATCAACAAAAAATAATTCCAAACCAGAAACTAAATCTCCACAAACTTCGCCCTCAAAGCAAACAAAAGTTAAAGTAACTCGTAAGTCGAATCAACAGAAAAGTGAATCCCACTTATCGGAAGCAGAAAAACAACTTAAGCAAAATTATTATTTACATTTACAGCAATTATTAAAATATAAAAGATATCCTCGAGCGATCGCTGTAGTAGAAGGTTTGGCTCAAAGAATGCCTCAAGATTGGGAAGTACGACAATGGCAAGCGATCGCCTATCAACGTTGGGCACGTCACCTCATTGGAGAAAGGCAACTGGATAAAGCTAGAAACTATCTTAAGAAAGCACTAAAAACAGACCCTCATAACCGTGCTCTCTGGTCTGAAGTAGAGCGTGATTTTCGTCAATTAGAAAAAATTTATTAATTATTTGCATATTCGACCAATAGTTGTATAATGTACCAAGTTTTTTTATTGGATATATACACGAATATTTATTTATAGTCATTCCAGTTAAGATTGAGACAAAGGTTTCTTACCTTGAAAGAGTTTCAGCTAAAAAAGTGTTCTAGTCTTATTCAGAATGACTATAGTTTTTGGTTAAGATAACTATCCTAGTTTGGATTGTATAGCAGGCAACAGGGAGAAAAACATTTCCTTGTATAAGACTTATAATCAGCGAACCTATCCCACTATTTTTAACAGGGTTATTTGTTTAAGTAAAATTTGTTTGAAAACCTTGATTTTTCGTTTTTAACTCTCAAAATCTTTAGGGTTTTTAGCAAAAATCTTATTACTGGGATAGACTCGCATAAGTCAAACACCAACTCAATATTTGTTATATGAAACATATTTGAGAAAAAGGGAGCAGAAAATAGGTTTAAAGTAAAGGTTTCAAGTTTTTTCTCTAATATAATTGTGCCTAAATTTTATCCAAGTAACTTAGTATTGGTATACACATCAAAACTAATAATAAATTAAGAAAAAGGGGGCAGAGAATAGGCTTAAAGGTTTCAAAATTTTTTCTCTAATATCCGTGCCTAAATTTTCTACAAGTGACTTAGGATTACTATACACATCAAAACAAATAATCTATATTAATTAATAGGTTCATATTCCTTGATTTTGACAATATTAGGAGGAAACAAGAAAAAATATTTAACCTATTCTGTTTAAAAATCAAAAAAATTATCAAAAAAACTAACAATGACAGACATAAATCAAGCTTTCCAAAAAGCTATAAATCTACAAAAAGAAGGAAAACTAAAAGAAGCAGAGTCAATATATATTGACATACTCAAGTCTGATAGTAATCATGTACCCACCCTAATTAACTTAGGTTTAATAGAGCAAAACCAGGGCAAACTAGATGAAGCAAGTCAATTCTATAAATATGCTTTTTCCATAGAGCCAAATAATATATCTCTACTTTATCTCTTAGCCAAAATTACACAAGAGTTAAATCAATTAGACGAAGCTATTATTTATTGGCAAAAATTAGCAGAACTCAAACCAGATTCTGCCCTAGAATTTTATGGAAATATTGGCAATAGTCTAGTTCAACAAGGCAAATTTGATCAAGCACTAAATTACTTTCATCGTGCCTTAGAAATATCGCCCAAAAGTTTTCAAGCTCATCAAGCGATCGGTAATTTACTAATTAGACAAGATAAACTTTTGGAAGCTAAATCAGAATTCAGCCGAGCATTAGAAATTAATCCTAATTATCAAGTAGCTAAAGTTTGGTTAACTTTAGTTGATAAGTTACTCAAAGGAGACAATCTAGTTTCATTCAATTATCAAAACACCCTCATAAAATTTGAAATAACAGGAAAAAATCTAGCCGTAGAAATTGCTAATGTAGGTGGAAGTTTTTATGAATTAGCCGAGCTAGAATTTATTAGACAAAACCTCAAATCAACAGCTCCAGTTATTGTTGATGTTGGAGCAAATACAGGCAATCATTTAGTATACTTTGGTAAAATTATTCAAGCAGCAAAAATTATTCCCATAGAATTTCATCCAGAAATTATTGCAGCTTTGAAGAGGCATATCTCAATTAACCAAGTCGGCAATATTGACTTATCTAAATTAGGCTACGCTATTGGTAAAAATCGTGGTAAATCTTTCATAAAAGAACATCCTGCTAAAGATTTATTTTTAACAGAAATTGACAATAAAATTATCAATGGTCAAGAATTAGTAGTTGTTCCTTTAGATGAAATAATTACTGAAAAAGTAGACTTCATCAAAATTGATGTACAGGGCAAAGAAATAGATGTGTTGGAAGGAGCAAAAAATTTGATATCTAGCTATCGACCTGATATGTTAGTTGAAGTTGCCAAAAATAATATCAAGGATTTTAGGAAATTTTTAGCAGCAGTCAACTATCAAACAGTTAAAGCATTCGATCATGGAAGATATGTCAACTTCTATATTAAATATACTCACTAAAACTTCAATTTAGATTGGCGACAAATATATAATATATGTAAATGGAAAGAAGAAACTAATGCCAAACTTAATTGTCTGGATCGTAATATTTATAGTCAGCTTATTCGTTCTGATTAAAGCTTCTGACTTCTTTACAGATGCAGCAGAAAAAATAGGTATATCTTTAGGAATTTCTCCTTTTTTAGTAGGGGTAACAATAGTATCAGTAGGAACCTCTCTACCAGAGTTAGTATCATCTATTATCGCTGTATACCAAAACTCCTCTGAAATTGTTTTTGGTAATGTGGTTGGTTCCAATATTGCTAATATTTTCTTGATTATTGGTACTGCATCATTGATCAGCAGTCCTTTAAGGATACAATATGAACTAATTAATGTAGATTTACCACTATTTGTTGGTTCAGCTTTTTTATTAGGTTTAACAGTTTTAGATAATAATTTTTCTAAAAATGAAGCTATTATTTGTATTTTGGGATATGTTGTCTATGTTTTATACACTATTAGTAGTGGTAAGGAAGAACAAGAGTTAGAAAAAGATGGAAATAGAAACTCAAAGAAAATTTTACCAACCAAACAAATAGCCATTTTGGTTATTAGTTCATTATTTGTATTTTTGGGTG
Source organism: Okeania sp. SIO1H4 (assembly GCF_010672695.1). NCBI lineage: Bacteria > Bacillati > Cyanobacteriota > Cyanophyceae > Oscillatoriales > Microcoleaceae > Okeania > Okeania sp. SIO1H4. The sequence continues at coordinate 1,208 of NZ_JAAHGB010000092.1, read as the reverse complement.
CAACTTATACAATTGAATCAGTTACTAAAATCTCTAAGATACTCGAGATTGCTAAGGAATTAATTGCTTTAAGTGCAGTTGCTCTTGGTACTTCATTGCCAGAGTTAATAGTTACTATTTCTGCTGCTAAAAAAGGTCGCCCAGAAATTGCCGTAGGAAATGTTTTAGGTTCTAACATTTTCAACTCATTGATGGTACTAGGAATACCAGGACTAATCGGCAATTTAGAAATTCCTGAAGATCTTATTGGTGGTGGGTTATTGGTTTTATTAGCAGGAACAATTATGTTCTTTTTTGTCACTCAAGATAAACAAGTAACTCGTTGGGAAGGATTAATATTTTTCCTATTCTACGGGTGGTTTATTGGCAATATATTTGGGTTAGTTTGACATCCTCCGAACTTCAATACTTGAATTTGTAATTCCTGGAACAATAGCGAGTAATATTATGTTCGGATGAACAGTTATAAATAATTAGGGAGGAGTCTGGAGTCTGGAGTCTGGAGGGAGAAAGAAGGTATTTAGGAGAAGAATTTTTTTTATCAATAATTAAACGGACATGGTATAGTAAAAGTTTTAGTTATACACTAATCACAAAATTATTTTCTCTTAATACAGATATTCTATTGGGACTTTACACAAAATAGAAGTAGAAAATAGGCTCAAATATAGACAGGAAAAGGCTTTTACGTCAAAAAGGCATAAATCCTTAATTACCAAGAGTTATAGGCATTTTTATCGCATTGACGTAATTCCCTTATCTAGATTGACTCTCAGCAATTTTTCTACCTAAAAATTTTTAATATAGCAATGTGCGCTGGCATATTTACACATTATTTTTTGTAGACCTGTTCTAGACTGCACTTTGAGCTGGACATTGTAAATACCTGAGCGCACATTGCTATACCAATTTGAAAAAAGAATGTTACAAATAATTGGGAGCGATTTGCTGAGGCAACGCTCCGCGAACAGGTAAATTTATTTATCTATGTCTGTAGTACTAAAACCCACATTCCGCACGACAAAATGTAGTATGCAAAGATGGTAAAAGTTGAGTAAGTATTTAGACTGATAGTATGGTGTAAGAAGCGATATAGCTGCCGCTAGGCTCCGCCAACGCAAATCATCAGTTGCCGGAACTTACCTTACCAATAGACATCTCCAAAAATTGCCAAAGTTTCTCTATCACGCTTCGCGATATAGCTGCCG
>NZ_JAAHGB010000091.1:0-21829 GCF_010672695.1 Okeania sp. SIO1H4 | reverse complement strand
GCAAGTTAAAACCCCTTGACAATCAGCTTTTTAGCCAACATCATTCCAGAAAAAATTAGGGTAGGGATTGATCATTAACCTCTTGATTTGCGTTGGCGGAGGGAGCAAGTGCCGCAGCTACATCGCCTCCTACTATTTATGATTAAGTCTAAATACTTACTCAAGTTTTCCCCTCTTTGTGTACTACATTTTGTCGTGCGGAATGTGGGATCTACTGTTAACTGTGACGTTGGTAAATGTCTGAATGGGAATTTTGGGTTGTGGTGGAGGGGTAGGTGTTGATGTTGGTTTGGGAGTAGAAATATTTTCTGGTTATTCATAAGTCTTAATTGTCCTTGGAGACTAATTCCTCCTGAGTGTGTGAATCATTTAATAACTTATAGCTGAAGCGCTGACGGCTGAATGCTTACAAAATTATTAGCAATAATCTTTAATTTTTATTTTACAAACTAGCTAAAACTTATATCAGTAAAGCTATTTAGATTTATATATATTTTTTTTGTACCTATCGATACTAAAAATACCCATAGTAATTATCTATTAATTATCAATAGTAGTTTTAACTATGTAGGAGTTTACTTGTAAGCATTTCCTGCGGAATGCTGCGCCAACAGCCATCAGGTATGAAACTTGAAGATAATTTTTTCCTGAAATTTAGTTGTATTTATTCATAAAGAATAAATAAACACTACTTAATTTTAATCTGTAATGAGACAATTTTAACATTCTAGTAAGTATTTAAATACTTGTGCAAAATTAATTTAATTTTTGTCAGCAAGGAGTCGGAATGTTGGATGCAAAGTCCGTAGGCAGTAGGGAAAAAAATATACTTGTGTGCTTGAGCAGTGCCTCTAAAAATCATCGTAAGCATTTCCTACGGAATGCTGCGCAAACAGCTAGTTCGCTGTCAGCTGTCAGCTCTCATAAGAAGGTTTTAATAGATATAGACTATAAAGCCAGCTTTGATAGCAAGTGTAAATTCTGACTCAATTAGTAAGTCCCATTATATACAGCAGTTTCCGAAGTTATGAGGTACAGAGATTAATAATTGAATGTTCCCAGGGACGAGTGTACCTCATTATAGTAGAATCTGTTGTAAAACTAAAAGCAATAGCTGATGTCTGAATGCTTACAAATCATCTTTACATAGCTATTTATTACCCAATTATCAAATTATATTATTTATATTCTGTGTATAAAAGTATAAAAATATTTTAACTTGACATAAAATCTTGAATATGTTAATTTCATACTGATTATTTAAACCATATTTTGAGCTAATGATAACAGATTAAACTGGGCTAAAATCTGCTAAATAAATTAATTTTTAAGATGAAATCAAAATGCCTAATATTTATAAATATAAAATTTATGAATTTAAGAAAAGTAGAGAATTGCAATTAATTCATAGTGTAGAGATGAAAGTATTAACCATTGTGTCAAAAACAATCATCTAATACGAATAACTCATGAAATTAAAAACTTTTAATGAAAGCAATTGTTAATAAATTTTATTTGAATATTTACTTGAATTAAATTAAGAGGATTAATGAGTAAAAAAAAGCCTATATATAAACAAATTTTTCCCCACCTAACAAGTGCCTTACTAAGTTTAATTGTACTGTTACCAACCCCAAGTAAAGCTAATACTTTATTAGGAATAATTCGAGATGATGGAAATACAGATGAATGGAATAACATCATTACACGAATACGCAATCTAGGTATCAGTTATGAACCAATTTATTTAAGACAAATTAATACAGTAGCTGACCTATCTGGGGTGAGAGTTATCTTTTTAGCAAACATTGAAACCTTAACTCAAACTCAAGTAGACATTATAGAAGAGTGGGTAAAAGAGGGAGGGAAATTAATAGCTAGTGGCCAGGTAGGGAGAAAATCTAAACCAGGAGTAAGGCAAGAATTGCGATCGCTCCTTGGGTCTTACTGGGCCTTTCCTCTGAGTCAACCCACAACACCGGAAGCAAAATATCGTTGTTTAGATGTTGCCTGCAAAAAATCTACCAGTTGGACACCGATGGGAAATGACCAAGATACTGTTGAGGGTGGAGTATTAATTCCGGCAGGGTTAAGCAGTACAACTGCAGCTACTTGGAAAGGAAGTTCAGGTTCTTCAGCGGTAGTAATTACTCCTCAAGCAACTTACTTCGGTTGGAACTGGGGTAGTAGTACGTCTGTAAGGTTAGATAGTGCTTGGTTGCAAGCTGTGTTAAATCGCTATCAGAGTCAGCCACAATTTACAGCGAGAAATAATAATCCATTACCTACAGCGAATAGTAGACCGACTGCTCCCATTACTCCTAGCACTAACCCGGTTAAAATTAGACCCCGTATTTCCTCTGCACCAACAACGACTGAAAAGACAAATCCAGTTAGAGTTCAACCTAGAACTGCACCAGTAAATACGAACAAAAATCAACCTTCTACGACAACTCAAAACTCGACTGAAAAGACAAATCAAGTTAAGGTTCAACCTAGAACTGCACCAGTAAATTCAAATCAACCTCCTACCACAACTCAAAATTCGACTGAAAATACGAATCAAGTAAGAGTTCAACCTAGAACTGCACCAGTAAATTCAAATACAAATCAACCTTCTACTACAACTCAAAACTCCACTGAAAATACAAATCAAGTAAGAGTTCAACCTAAAACTGCACCAGTAAATTCAAGTATAAATCAACCTCCTACGACAACTCAAAACTCGACTACGGAGCAAGATAATATTTGGCTAAGAAGTCAGCAACAACAGACAACGACCGAACAAAAATCACCACAATCAAACCAAGCACCAGAAACATTAGGTAGTCAAAATAATAATTTAACCTCACAGACAAATACAGTTCCCAAGAGTAATAATGTTTGGGACAGATTTCGAGAACAGATAGACCGACAAAACCAGCAAGCTGAAAATATCAGTACCAAGGAAAACGTTGTTAATTCACTGGAAAACTCTAGCTCAGAAACAACAAAAAATAATAGAGATAGTATTTGGAATAGATTCAGACAACAAAATCGGACAACTGAAAATATCAGTACCAAGGAAACCGATAACCCTACTTCAGAAACCACAAATAATAATAGAGGCAATATTTGGAACAGATCCAGACAACAAACAACTACACCATCCCCTCGCCGTAACCCCCTAGCTGCCATACTCCGACCTTTGCCCCCACCAGAGGGACAAGTACCAAACTCGCAAACAGACCCTTCATCAGAATCAGCACCTGCGGGTTTGGAAGTCAGACAAGGAAACTATCCAATTAGCAGAGCACAAGCTAATGCAATGTTGCAAGAGCTAAATAATCTCTTGGGTAGATTTGAAAGTGCTTTAGTTGCAGCTAAGTCAGCAAATGTAGAAGTTAATTTGTCAGCAGATGAAGGTAGGTTGGTAGCTACCAATAGCGATCGTAGTACATTTATTGCTCAAAGAAATCGAGAAATAAGTAATGCTCAAAAAATAGTCGAACGAGCGCGCTTGGCAATTCAAAGATTCCCCCAACAGGTAGCATCCAAACAATATGCTACTGCCAGAAGTCAATGGCTGCAAACAAGGCAAATGTTGTGGCAGAATTATCCCACTGATGGGGAAAGAGCAGGAGCTGAAATTAGAGCTGTGTGGTTAGACAGGGGTACAATTGTTCGAGCCCGCTCCGAACGTGGTTTAGCAATGGTGTTTGACAGACTTGCTGCTGCTGGTATTAATACTGTTTTCTTTGAAACTCTGAATGCTGGTTACACAATTTATCCCAGTAATGTTGCTCCCAGACAGAATCCTTTGACAACTTCCTGGGACCCACTTGAGTCTGCTGTTAAGTTGGCTCGCGAGCGGAAGATGGAGATCCACGCTTGGATTTGGACGTTTGCGGTAGGGAATAAGGCCCATAATCGCGCTCTCGGTCAGCCAGATAGTTATTTAGGTCCAGTGATTTCGGCTCATCCTGATTGGGTGATGACTGATAACAAAGGTCGTAAAAGACATCCTTCTGATGGCAAGGTTTATATGGACCCTGCTAATCCTTATGTTCGGCAATATCTGCTGAAGATAATAGATGAAATTGCTAGTCGCTATGAGGTTGATGGGATTCAACTTGACTATATTCGCTATCCTTTTCAAAATCCTGGTCGAAATTTTTCTTATGGTTACAGCACGACATCTCGTCAACAGTTTCAGCAGTTGCATGGTATAGACCCGATGAAGATTTCTTCACGCGATCGCCAAAATATGTGGAAGTGGACTGAGTTTAAAATTAATCAAGTTAATAGTTTTGTGGCGGATACTTCGAGATTTCTCAAACAGAAGTATCCAAGGATGATTTTGTCGGCGGCGGTGTTTCCTTTTCCACGTCACGAGCGCTTTGATAAAATTCAGCAAGATTGGGAGACTTGGGTTCTCAGGGGTGATATTGATTTGTTGACTCCGATGACTTATGCGTTGGATACGAATCGTTTCCAGCAAATTACACAACCGCTGACAAGTACGCGAGTATTAGGTAGTACTTTGATAACGCCTGCAGTTAAGCTTTTGAATATTCCTGAAATTGTAGCAGTTGACCAAATTCAGGCGGCGAGGGATTTGCCTACAGGGGGTTACATTATTTTTGCTGCGGAAAGAATTACTGGGGGGTTACATGGATTTTTGACTCGTACTCAGGGAGGACCGGAAACTGGGAAGAATAATAGAGCTTCGTTAAATGCTTTTGCCAACCCTTCTCATGTTGTAGAGGGTCCTATTCCCTATCGACAACCGTTTGCAGCAGCAGCAGACCGTTTTCAAGCTTTGAAAAAGGAATGGAGTTTTTTGTTGGCAAATGAGCAACTTTCTATGAGGAAGTCAGAGCTTGAGAGTTGGCGAGTTAAGGCTGAGGAATTGGCAGCAGATTTGAATCAATTGGCTGAAAATCCCGATAATAGTAATTTGAATAAAGCGAGAAATACTTTGAGAAGATTTCAGTTACAGTTTAGGAGTTCTATGAGTGTTCATGGGAGGGAAAATGCTTATCAAGTTCAGACTTGGCAAAATCGTTTAGCTGCTTTGGAAATGTTGTTAAATTATGGCGAGCGGGTGCGGTTAAAAAGTGGGAGATTTTAATCAGCATTCAGCGGCTTTGTTGCATGAAAGTATATAGCTGTCGCACTTGCTCCGCATATGTACTTCATAATGTGCGGAAACTGCTGTAACTATTGGACAATAGATCAATAGAACATCAATGTTTTAACAGAAAAAGGCTGAAACTTTTACCTGTAAAGGCTTTGAGTTTTAATCAGCAGAGCAATAACTATTGGACAATAGATCAATAGAACATCAATAATCGCTTTCATAGAGCGATCGCTTTGTGTGCAGAGCAATAACTATTGGACAATAGATCAATAGAACATCAATAATCGCTTTCATAGAGCGATCGCTTTGTGTGCAGAGCAATAACTATTGGACAATAGATCAATAGAACATCAATAATGACGAAACAGAGCGATCGCTTGGCAGTGCAGAGCAATAACTATTGGACAATAGATCGGTAGAACATCAATAATGACGAAACAGAGCGATATAGCTGCGCAATAGATGTTAAGAATGCTGCTTTCGTGCAACAAGGCCGCTATCAGCTATTAATTAATGTTGGGAAAGGTAAAAGCAACCTTTGAAATTGAGTTTCAATAAAAAGTTACTGTCAAAGTCTCCGGACTCAACCTGAGAAGTAATTATTAATTATTAATTGCTGTTTGCGTAGCATTCCGTAGGAATAGCTGACTGCTAATAGCTGTTTGCGCAGCAGTCCGCAGGAAATGCTTACGTTAATAGTGATATTTGTTGGCATACTCTTTTAATTATTACCGTGGTGTTAGCTCAGTTGCAACTGAGCGTACAGGTAGAGTTTATGCCTAAATTTAATTACAATTAATTATTCAGTTGATTTTTTTGTTCGGGAGTTAAGTAATCATCAATTAGTAGCTTGAAATTATTTATAAATATTATTTCCTTTTGATATCCATTCAATTGATTTAGTTTCTCTCGAAAAGGCAAGCAGTAAGGTTGTACAGAATTATTATTTAGCTCTAAAGATTTCTCAAATAATTTGCGAAAATCTGCTAGACAGCCCCGTGCATTGTAGATTTGATTATTATCAAAAAATGCTGTTAAAATAAACTTCCATTGATGCTCTTTTAGTTCTTCAGCAATCATTATTAGAAGTTCTGAACGTTTATTAGCATCAGCAAAATTAGAAGATTCTGTAAAATGAGTAATTATTGCTGAAACATTATTTTTCAAAATAGGTATAAGTAATTTTTCAGGTATAACTAATTTTTCAGGAATTATTGGCGCATCTATTTCATAAATTATTTCTCGACCGCATACTAGGAATTCTAGTAAATCACTAAAAGGTATTTCTTTGATTTTATCGGCAATACAATTATCAAATACTTCAATAATTTCTGGTACTGACTTTCTTGATGATTTATATTTTAATTTTGCGTAAACTAATCGGTCTAAATCAACTATTTTTGGCAGGTTTTTTTCCAAATAAAGGATTAACTTTTCTAGCTCTACCTCACCCCAGTATTTTGAATATTCAAGTAAATCATTAAAGGGTACTGCTACTAATATTTCATTCATACGACTATCAAGCAGTTCAACAATTTCAGGCTTTGATTTTCCTGATAATTTATATTTTGATTTAGCTAGAAGTAGTTCTATAAAATCAACTCTTTCTGGCAGAGGATTTTTCAAATAAAGTATTAATTTTTCTGCCTCAATCTCACACCAATATGTTGATGATTTAAGTAGAACGTCAAAATCAACTTCTAGGATTTTTTCATTAATACAATTATCAAACAGTTCAATAATTTCAGGTTTTGACTTTCCTGATGATTTATATTTTGACTTGGCTGAAAGTAATTCATCAAAATCAGCATTGATAATTTTCTCTTCTAGTAAATCCCGAATCAAATCTTGCCACAATTCATAATCATAATTTGACATAATATCAGCTAAATCATTCAAAGATGAAAATTTAGCTTTTTCCTTGATACAAGATAAAATAGTTTCATCAAATACTAATGGAGTCTTTATTCTTATTAAAAATAGTTCATTTAAACTTGCTTCCGGAGCTGATTTTATCAGACTAGGTAAAATTATTTTTGTTTGGAACAAATTATCTCCACAAATATCATGTAATGACAAGATATCTTTTACAGGAATTTTATCAAACTTCTTAATTACATAGTCTCTTAAAAAATCTATATGAGCTGCTTTAATTAGAATTTTGAGATTTGGTGAAAGTCTATCTACACCACTTAAAAAAGAATTATTTCCCCCATACACTTCCAGCTTTTTAACAAAATTTTGGGCTTTTAATTTGCATGGTTCGCTTAAACTTTCCCAAACTGTAATTTTTGCCAAGTAAATTATTACTTTATCCCAGTTATCATCATCTACTTTATTAATAATAATTCCAGACAACTTCTCATTTAATATTTTTCCTGTTTCTGGAGCATACATTTTTGACACAGCAGTTAAAGCCGAAAATTGTCGTTCTCTTTCTAATTCCGGCAAATTTTCTATTAACAGACTTTTAGTTAAACCAATAACAATATCTTGAATTAAAGTAAACCTTGCACGAGCTAATGGACTTGCTTGAAAATACTTAATAGCTTCTTCCGAGTTAACAGGAAAATATTCAGATTTAATATCTTCAAAAATCCTTTTACTAGCAGCACGACCTTGAACAGGAGGACGTTGTAAAAGATGAGTTATTGCACTTCGTAAATGATAGCGAGCTAATTCTGCTGTAGCTTCAAAAGGCTCTTCTAAAGATGTCATTGATGGATGAGCACACCGACTTCTATCCTGAAATAACCTTTCAATATCTAACCTTTCTACAGGTGAAATTAATTCAAATTCTTGATGTGCTTTTTCTGGAATATTTGACTCAAATTGCCAAAGGTCTTTGAAATTTTCAGCTGAACGTAATTTCTCAAATTCTTGCAATAATAAGGGAGCTTTTTTATCCCCAAAAAGTTCTAGTTCCCTCAACTTATGGAGAAAATCAAATACTACTGCATTCCAGGTAGATACTATACATGAACGAAATGCTCCAGCTCGATAACAAGCGACAGCTTCTTGAATAAACTTTTGAGATGATTTATCTCTACAAAGTAGAATTAATTCGTCTAAATCAATAAATGTTTGGTGCATAGAAAAAATAGATAATTTTGATTATTTTATAGAAATATTAGTTGCTAAAAAGCTGAGGATTTATAAAATAGTATTCTTCTGTGGCTGAATTTTAAGATATAAAACTATGTCCGAATAATTAGCGATAAAAAAAACTTTCTCCTCTTTCTTCTTGCTTCTTTCTTCCCTCCTGGTATCATGTCCGGATAAGAGCGTGATGAAAAAACTTATCATCAGTGCTTCAACAGTAAATCTTTCTATTTTCCCTACTCCCCTACTCCCCTACCCCCCTACTCCCCCGCTCCCCTACTATCTTAATAATAAGTATTCAACTGGACATGAAATGACTCCTGACTCCTGACTCCTTTAAAAATAACTAGAAGTATGCAAATCTTTAGGATTCAAATTTGAATTAACAACTTTACCATCACTAAACCAAACAACACGCTTAGTTTGTTTTGCCACTTCTGGTTCGTGAGTCACCATTACTACCGTAATTCCACTAGCATTTAATTCTGTGAAAATATCTAACACTTCTTGAGTAGTTTTAGTATCTAAAGCACCCGTCGGTTCATCTGCTAATAATAATACTGGACGATTAACAATTGCACGAGCGATCGCTACTCTTTGTTGTTGTCCTCCTGATAGTTGATTGGGTTTATTATTCATCCGATTTTCTAGTCCCACTCGTTTTAAAGCTTCTGCTGCTCTTTCTTTTCTTTCCTTACTAGAAATTCCGGCATAAAGCATGGGTAAAATAACGTTATCGAGAGCTGTTATTTGTGGTAATAAATGAAATTGTTGGAAGACAAATCCAATTTTGAGATTGCGAATTTTAGCTAAGTCTTTTTCTAAAGTATTAGCTATATCTAAACCATCGAGATAATAATTACCAGATGTAGGGCGATCAAGACAACCAATAATATTCATACAGGTAGATTTACCAGAACCCGATGCTCCCATAATAGAACAATATTCTCCTTCTTCAATAGTTAAACTAACACCATTTAAAGCACGAACTTCTACATCACCCATCACATAAATTTTGGCGATATTTTCTAATCCGACAATGACTGGTTTTTTGGTTTTATTCTCTGGGAGAATTAACGAATTATTTTCAGAATATTTGTATTGCATAGTAATTTCAGTTATCAGTTATCAGTTATCAGTACCTCTGCAATAAAGAGGTTTAACATAAGGAATATTATCTTTTTTTATCCTCTTTTAAGGGAAGGCTTTAGACCGAATTTTTCGGTAATTTTTAACAACGAGTTATTTTCAGCACATTTGCTTTGTATAGGTAAGCATTCAGCAGTCAGCTATCAGCTATCAGCTATGAGTTATTAATTATCTTGGAAGAAGGAATTAGTATTCAAGGAGAATGAAAAATTATGTTTGCGCAGCATTCCACAGGAAATGAAATAGTACTTTCAGCTAACCTTGGCCATTGCTTAATTCTTTCTTTCAAATGCTGATAGCTGATAGCTGAATGCTTACTTGTATAGTAATATCATGTCCGGATAATTAACTATAGAACTCCGTTCCGCTTACATGACCAAAAAAACTTCCTCCTTTTCCTCCTCTTATTTCTTGCTTCTTTCTTCCCTCCTGACTCGGTCCTCCTGACTTCCCCTCCTGGGAGGGGGAGGGGCGAGGGGTGGGTTGACTCCTCCATCATTTTGTTTATAAGTAATCAACCAGACATAATATAATTATTCATTATTAATTATTAATTACCTAAATGCTTCTCAAAGCCACAATAGGATCTAATTTAGCCGCTTGTTTTGCAGGAACAACTCCAAAAAACAAACCAATAGCACCAGAAACACCAAAAGCAATAGCGATCGCTGTTACAGGAATACCTGTTTCTAAAGGAGTTAAAATACTTAAAATTAACACTCCACTCACACCAATTCCAGTACCAATTAATCCACCCACAATAGACAAAATCACCGACTCAATTATAAACTGAACTAAAATATCTTTCTGAGAAGCACCAATAGCTTTTCTTAACCCTATTTCTCTAGTTCTTTCCGTCACCGAAACTAACATAATATTCATAATACCAATGCCACCTACCACTAAAGAAACCGCCGCCGTAGCTGCCAATAATAAAGTCAAAGCTGCCGTAATACCTCCTAAAGTTTGCAATAAATCTTGCTGACTTCTGACAGTAAAATCATCCTCATAAATAATTTTATGTCGCAGTCGTAACAGATTTTCTATCTGAAACTGGGCAGCTTTCATACTATCTTCATCCTTTACCGATACAGAAATTAAACTTACTTGAGTGCCATAAGGAGAAGACCTGCCAACAATTCTATTTGCCATAGTAGTAATAGGAATAAAAGCGCTCATATCTTCATTGTTGCCGAGATTAGTTCCTTTAGATGCCATTACTCCAATGACTTGTAAGCTAGTATTTTTAATGCGTACTCGTTTACCAATTGGATCTTCATTACCAAATAATTGTTCTGCTAATTCTGAACCCAAAGCTACTATATTTTCTTGTCGTTGTAAATCTAAATTTGTCAAAAATCTACCTTTGGCGACATCAAAATTTCTGACAGTTAAGAATTCTGGAGTTGTACCAGTTAAGCTGGATGATGCATTTTTATTTCGGTAGCTAACTAATTCGTTAGCATTAAGAATAGGAGCAACCTCCTTAACAGTTGGAACTTGAGAAGCGATCGCCTCTGCATCTGCCAATACTAATGTTTGTGGCCGAAGAACAGGTTGTCTTTGAGCTTCAGGACTTCCTGGCACAATAAATAGAACATTTGGTCCGAGAGAAGTAATCTGATTGTTAACAAATTTTTGCGCTCCTTCGCCAATTCCAATCATGGCAATAACGGAAGCATTACCGATGATAATACCTAACATGGTTAAGCTACTGCGAACTTTATTAGTTAGCAGCGTTGTAGTTGCCATTTTTATGCTTTCTAAGATGTTCATAATTAGGAAATTGGTAAAGGGTAAAGTAACTAGGACTTATATCATGTCCGGTTGAATAGTTATAAAATAAATAACGAGGAAGGAGTCAGGAGTTAGTCAATTCAGTAATACTGTTGCTAGGAGAAGCAATTTCAAATACTACTTGGGGAGGAATATTCTCTTCTTCCCACTGTTTATAGGAACGTCTATCTCCTTGAGGACGACCGAAAACTACCATCACATCAGGAGCTTGTTTTACCCAAGGTTGTCTGTGTTTGGGATACCAAAATAAGTCTCCGGCAACAAACACATTGGTGTTGTGTTTATACATACCGGCAATACCCCCAACAATAGTAATAATAAAGCGGAGCAGTCGAAGGAAAGGGCGCGGACATATCAAAAGCTTAAAACTCATGCAACACAGGATTTTTCCTTCTTCCTTCTTCCTTCTGCTATATTACCTATTACCAAAAATATCTTCTAACTTTTTACCTTCTGGTAGTTCGATAAAAACTCTTTCCCCAGCTTTTATTCCTTGCAAAATCTGTATTTGATTACCAACACTAAAACCAAGAGTAACAGACTGAAACTTTGGTTGATTTTTCTCATCAGGAATTAATACCCCAGTCTCTCCTTTATTAGTAACGATCGCTACTGTCGGTACAACTAAAGCATTCTCCAAGCGATCGCCTAAAAATTGTAAATCAACATTCATTCCTGACTGTAATTTTTCTTTGCCAGTTTCCAGAGCAACTCGCACTTCAAATAATGTGACATCTCTTTCTACTATTGCTTCTGGAGCAATTAATTTCACCTTACCTTTAAAAACTTGGTCTGGATAAGCATCAGCCACAATTTCCACACTTTGACCAGATTTAATTTGACCTATATCTGCTTCTGGAACTTTTGCCAAAACCTCTAAACCTCTAGCTAAAGCAACAATAGAAGTCGAAGAAGCAGAAGTCGCATTAGAAGCAGAAGTCGCAGGTGTCACAAACGCCCCTTTCGTTGCATATCTTTGAGTAATAATTCCAGAAAAAGGAGCGCGAACCTGAGTATCTTCCAACAGAATTTCCTGATAGCGGACTTGAGCTTCCATTTCAGCAACTTCAGCTCTTGCTCTAGCAATTTCCTCCGGACGAGTACCATTTTCCAACTCCTCCAACTGACTGCGAGCTTCTGCAACTTCAGCTTTAGCTCTAGCAATTTCCTCCGGACGAGTACCATTTTCCAACTCCTCCAACTGACTTTGAGCTTCCGCAACTTCAGCTCTTGCTCTAGCAATTTCCTCCGGACGAGTACCATTTTCCAACTCCTCCAACTGACTTTGAGCTTCCGCAACTTCAGCTCTTGCTCTAGCAATTTCCTCCGGACGAGTACCATTTTCCAACAATTGAAAAGCCTGCTTTTCCTGTTCCACAGCAGCAGTTAAACGCTCTATCTCTGCTCCTCTAGCTTGAGTTAACTGTTCCAAAAGTTTTTCAGCTTCCCGTAAATTAGCTCTAACTCGGCGGTCATCTCTCACATATTCTTCGTAAGCATCACGAGCAATAGCACCCTCACTTGCCAAATTTTGATATCGCACTTGCCGTTTCGTCGTTAACTCCAACTCTGCTTTTGTCGCCTCTATTCTAGCCTTAGCTTGTTCAATTTCCTCCTTCAGACTTCCTGTCGTCGCATCATCCAAACGAGCGATCGCCTGTTCTAAACGTGCCTTCCCCTGAGCTATTTCTTCACGACGGTTGCCAGCTCGTAATTGAGACAAATTAGCTTGAGTTCTATCTAGACGCGCTCTAGCAACAGCAATTTCTTCGCGACGACTGCCAGCTTGCAATTGGGATAGACGAGCTTCCACTTGATTTAAACGCGCTCTAGCAGCAGCAATTTCTTCTGGACGACTACCAGCTTGCAATTGGGATAGACGAGCTTCCACTTGATTTAAACGCGCTCTAGCAGCAGCAATTTCTTCTGGACGACTACCAGTTTCCTGTTTTGCCAAATTTGCCTTTGCACTTTCAAGTCTTGCCTGAACTTGACGGAGTTGAACTTCTAAGTCGCGACTTTCCATCCGGGCAATAACTTGGCCGGCTTGGACGCGATCGCCCTGTTCGACATATAATTCTGCCAAACGGCCTTGATTTTTGGGAGAAAGGTTGACTCGTTGTATTGGTTGGACTTCCCCGCTAGCTGTAATTCTCACAACTATATTTTGAGCTTGTACGGGTATAGTCAAAGTTTCAATGATTTCTTGCTTTCCCTGAGACTGGTTACGGACTAAATAGATGCCTGTGGATAAAGCTAAGAGTCCCGCTGCCACCAGAGCGATCGCCCATTTTTTTCCCTTCTTGGGGCGTTCAACAGGTAATTGTTTATTGCGGTCATTTTGGTCTTGGGGAGTAGTTAAGGTCTGAGTTGTGCTGTCTTGAAAGCTAGTTTTCATTATCTTTTTCCTTCTCAAATGTTGGTAATTATACTAAATCCGGTTTAGAAGGGAGATTACCTTGAAGGTAAGGCAGAAGCCAAAATATCTGTATTCTATGTTAATGAAAACTGCTATAATTAACCCCAACTATCTGAAATACAGAAAATTGGGGCTGTTTTTTGAGCATATTTTATTAGACATTTTTCAGGCGATTATAACTATCACCAAAATTAAGCTATGGCAGACTCTTGAGTCCGGGCAAAAATCATTCTACCAGCAGAAGTTTGTAACGAACTGGTAACAATAACTCTAATTTCATCTCCAACATATTCACTACCTGATTCCACAACTACCATTGTGCCATCATCTAGATATCCTATACCCTGGGATGGCTCTTTCCCTGCTTTACGAATTTTGATTTCAATAGTATCACCAGGTAGATAACTTGGTCGCACTGCTTGAGTCAAGTCATTAATATTTAGTACGAGAACTTTTTGTAAACTAGCAACTTTAGACAAATTGTAGTCATTAGTTAACAAAGTACCATTAATTTCCAGAGCAAAATGAATCAATTTAGCATCTACTGTAGAAATGTCTTCATAGTCTGCAAAATGAATTTGAATCTGAGAAGGGTAAACTGCTTTAAGTCTATTTAAGATGTCTAACCCTCTTCTACCTCTAACTCTTTTTTGATCGTTAGAAGCATCAGCTATAAGTTGTAGTTCCTGTAAAACGAACTGTGGTACAAGAATTTGCCCCTCAAGAAAACCTGTTTCCAGTAAATTTTCTATCCTACCATCAATAATACAGCTAGTATCCAAAATTTTAGTAGTAGCAGGCTTAAGAGTACCTTCTGCTACTAATACTGTATCTAGACTGTTAGGATTGATCAGCCGTAAAAAACCACGACCATGAGTATCAGCAACGTTAACTCCTGTAAAGCCTAACATGACACTGCCTAAAACTGCTATAAGAGGCTTAATAAAGCTAAATTCCTCTGGAATAGGAAGTAAAAAGAGTGGCGCTAGCATTAAGTTTGCCACTAATAGTCCAATGACTAATCCTATTGCTCGAGTTAATAATAAGTCAACTGGCATCTGGGTGACTTTTGCTTCCACTCGTCGATATGTAGTTTGAAATACCAATCCCAATACAAAGCCAATCAAGGAGGTAAAAGCAGCTAATACTGAACGTAAACCTTCAATATTGGTAACTTCTAATAATACATTGGGGGGTAATAGTTCTATGCTATAGAATCCTATTCCTGCTCCAGCGAGTACAAATGAAATGATAATGATTGCGTCAAGCATTTTTTTAGTTTGTTTTATAGATATAGATATAGAGATTTTCCCAGTAGGTACTCAGCAATAGTGACTGATAACCATAATTTTTGGGCTGCTCAATGTTGCTTCTATTATATCTTCAAGTAAATGTTCCATTCTTTAGAGTTTTCTTGTTCTCAGCTTCCTCAACTCATAAAAATTTTGAAGCTATTCATAATGAACTTTGCTTTTCACAGTTCCTACTAAAGTATAAAATCTATCTTGTAGCAAAGATGATGTGATTATTTTTACTTTGGTTTTAATGACAACATTTTTAATATTACGTCTTTGAAGTAGTCATACGGTTATATCTTAAAGTTATTTTTTTTACTTTTTACTTAAATAATATTTCTATTGATCGGCATTAGTTTTTGATAATTTACTGTACTACTACTCTTAATTAAATTCATAATTGTTTAAGATAGTTTTATATAAGAATATATTTTGTAATGAAAAGGCCAATCGGAAATTACTATATCCCTAGTTCGGCTTATGTCCATATACCTTTTTGCCGACGGCGGTGCTATTACTGTGATTTTCCGATTTCTGTAGTGGGCGATAATAAAAGAGGTGATAATTTTTCTCCTATTCAAGAATATGTGGAGGTAATTTGTGAGGAAATAAACATTACAAAATCTTTTGACCGACCCCTAGAAACTATTTTCTTTGGCGGTGGTACACCCTCTCTTTTGTCAGTTAGTCAATTGAACCGGATTCTAGACGCCCTAGAACAAAAATTTAGAATTGTGGCCAATGCTGAAATCTCTATAGAAATGGACCCAGGAACTTTTGACTTAGAACAGGTACGAGGATATAAATTCCTAGGGATAAATCGAGTTAGTTTAGGGGTACAAGCATTTCAAGATGAGTTATTAAACGTTTGTGGGAGAACCCACAATGTCTCGGATATTTACAAAGCAGTAGACATATTACATCAAGCAGGAATTGTTAATTTCAGCATAGATTTAATTTCGGGACTGCCACATCAAACTCTAGAACAATGGCAAACTTCTTTAGAAGCAGGAATTGCTATTTCCCCAACTCATATATCTAGTTACGACCTCGTAGTAGAAGCTGTAACAGCTTTTGGACGTTATTATCAACCTGGTAATCCTCCTTTACCTACAGATGAAACAACTGCTCAAATGTATCGAATGGCACAGCAGTTAATATCAATTTCAGGATATGAACATTATGAGATATCTAATTACGCCAAGCCAAATTATCAGTGTGGTCATAATCGAGTCTACTGGGAAAATCTTCCTTATTATGGCTTTGGTATGGGTGCAGCAAGTTATGTAGCAGGGGAAAGATTTACCCGACCACCTACACGCAAAGAATATTATCAATGGGTGCAATCTGTCGATAGGCAATACAAGCTATCGCTTCAAGATCGTAGTTTTAAACATCAGGGTATTGATACATCTAATAACTGCTTAGAAGCTAATCAGGAGTGTTTGTTAGAAACACTAATGTTAGGATTTCGCTTGGCAGATGGGATAAATCTATCAACATTATCTCAGCGTTTTGGTCAACAAACTGTAGATCAAATATTAATCTATTTGCAACCCTATCAAAAGTTAGGGTGGGTAGAATTAATTAATCCAAAAGGTATAGTAACCTTATTCTCAAACAACCAAAAATTTCCAGTAGAAGGATATTTGAGGTTAACCGATCCTGAAGGTTTTTTGTTCTCCAATACAGTTTTATCGACGTTATTTAGTAAACTGAGTAATTCTATCAGTATGGAGTACTAAAATATGAGCATTTATACTGGTAAAATAATAGGTTTATAGTGGACGATTTAAGCCTAATTAATTTTCTTCAACAAAAGTAATTAAAAATGTGCTGAAGCGATCCCTATTAGTTTATAATAATTGTATTGGCACTCAAAGATATCAAGGTTCAGTAGGGTTGCTAATCGGCAACAAAAACTTAGAGGGAATGAAAAACTGTGACTATAGCACTAGATAGACTACCAAAAAAACAAGTTCAAAAAATTCTTTGTTTCTATGTGAATACTACTCACAAGATACAGATTGCTAGAATTAGTAATCCTCAAAATGAATATTGGGAACATACTGTTTTCCCAGGAGAACGTTTCTTATTTGAAGCAGTTCCAGAAGCAGAATTAGAAATTCATCAAAGCATAGAAAATGCTGAAATTAGGTGTGAACATTTTTTGTGCAAGGACTTGAAAGTTGATGAGTAAGTAACAGTTGAAAAGTACTCAAAATTAGTTTCATCAGGTAAGTAGGAAATAGTTAGTGATTGATATTTTTTTTAGATTGATCACTAACTATTGTTATGGATCGACTTAGGTCAACTATTGTTAACTAGCTATCAGCATTTCAGCACTCAACAGATGATTGATAAATATATTGGGGATGGGAAGATTACATAATTATTTGTATACTTGTATTTCAGATAAAATTGCTTTTTTACTCTCTTGCTCAACTTTCAGCTTTTGTGAAGTAACTGTAGCGTTTTATGACAATTTCCCGTATAATAAGATGCCCCTATTTCCTCTAAATTAAGTGGAATCATCCCCACTGCATGAGCACCATCTATCTACTAATGTATCCACACCTCGTTTAGCTAATTCTTTTACCAGTTGTTTAATGGGAAATACAAATGGT
Organism: Okeania sp. SIO1H4; assembly: GCF_010672695.1. Lineage (NCBI taxonomy): Bacteria > Bacillati > Cyanobacteriota > Cyanophyceae > Oscillatoriales > Microcoleaceae > Okeania > Okeania sp. SIO1H4. Next base: position 4,318 of record NZ_JAAHGB010000091.1, on the reverse strand, counting down.
GTTTGACTACTAATGTGGTCAAGCAATGCGAGTTTTGTTCTTGGTGAAATATGTTTGATAACTGCTTCAATTATTTGTTGCGGAGACTCTACTGGAAAAGGTAGAGATGCGACTATCACTTTTACACCTGTGCGATCGCTAACAAAATTCAGGGCATTACGACAAGCGTTGTATTCTTGGTCTGTGGTTAATAACTCATCGGTGGGGGAAAAGTTGAGTGAGCGTAATACTGCATTTATCCCAGTGGTTGCATTTGGAACAAATACTAACTTCTCTGACTTTGTACCTACAAATTTTGCTAACTTTTCTTTACCTTCATCCAGTAGAGTTTGAAACTCTCGGACAAAAAAATGCACTGCTTATGTTTCCAACTGTTCCTGCAGTCTCATCTGAGCTGTCAATACCTGCAATGGACATGCTTCAAAAGACCCATGATTGAGAAAAGTAACATTTTGGTTAACAGACCAATATAGAGGCTAGTTATTGGTATGTTCGTACTGAAACATTAATTTATTAGTTCTAGAATCTTGAACTTAAGATTTTAGTATAAAAATAGAACTACTAACTATTCTCTAGGTCAAGAACCTAAAATTTTTAAACTCCCCGGGCGGGATTCGAACCTGCGACCAATCGGTTAACAGCCGACCGCTCTACCGCTGAGCTACCGAGGAATATGTAACTTTATCTCTGAGCTACGATTACTAATCTTAACCCTAACTCAACATATTTTGCAACCCTTTTTTATATTTTTTTTATTAATAGTTATAATAATTTAGTTTTATTAAACTAATTTGACTTTCAGGTATTATTATGGTAATAAGTAAAAGCTATTTACCCATTCTTAGTTCAGCTAGGCGCTTTTGAGACTCTAGGTCTAGGTAATTAGCCAAAAAACGGCCTGATGTTCTTTTGCTTCGTTGACATCTACGCCGAACGCTACTTGCTACACTTTCAATGTCATGGGCAAGCTGTTGAGAAGATATCCATTCTGCACCATAACCTACCACAGTAAGTTGTTGAACACGATCTGAAGTCGCAACAATTAACCTACTCTTAGACAGGCGCATCTCTTGACGAAGATTAGCACAAGCTTTCTCTATATATGTATCTGCTGTCTGGCCGAATTCTGTATAATAAACAGATAAACGATCGGTAATAACCTCTTTAACTGTAGGAGTATACTGGTATTGAGAATCAAATACTATACGAGTATTCAAATCTTGACTAGCACTATAATTTACCATCGCTTCTATCAAATCTCGTCTTGCTGTTTCCAAGCCATGAATCCTAAAGCTTTCTTGGAGGCGAGGCCAGATACCAATAACATTATAGCCATCTACGAGCATAACCTTTCGTCTTAAAGAGCGTGACATGATTCAAAGGGATAATTCTCCACAGAATGTTAACAAATACTAATGTAATATAACATTTATTCAGATTCTATAGTGGTCAAAAAAAATAATCCCTAAACTTTCAAAGCTTGAGAGTTTAAGGATCAGAAATTTTACTGTAATAGTGAGATAAATTTTCTATAGATTAATATTTTCCACAAGGACATTGATTCTTCTTAACCTATTTTTTGGAGATTAAAGTTTTATCTCAGGGAGGTATCGAATCACTATCTGCCTAGTTTGATTTTTTCTATTTCTACTATCATCCCTATCTACCATTCCTCCTTCTTAATACTTTGTATCTTTGTATCTTTGAGAGTAATGTAGATTAGGAAGTTCAAGTTTAAGCCAAATATTTAACTGATTGAGGGTGCTAGGGGCAGCTCTAAGTCCCGCGCTATATCTGAAAGATTAGCGCCGGGATACATGGACTCCCCCAAGCTGATTTGATCCGTTCAACCCCCCACTAAAATCATCAATGTAAAAGTCAGCATCGGGAGGATGTCACTCAAACTTTTCTTCAACAGTTTCGGGTTTCTGTATTACTGCTTGACCTCGATCTAATACAAATGCTCCATCACAATAATCCAGCTCATTTAGACGATGAGTAACCCACAGAGCAGTAATACCTCTGTTTTTCACCAAGCTTTGAACTTGAGTGACCAAATCTAATTGACTGTCTGGGTCAAGTAAAGCAGTAGGTTCGTCCAACAGCAAGATGTCACAATTACGAGCAATAGCTCCAGCGATCGCTATCCTTTGTTTTTGACCCCCGCTTAAAGCATATATAGGACGCCTTTGTAAATCTAAAAGATTGACTGCTGTTAAAGCATCTTCTACCCGATGACGAATTTGAAGTTGAGAAAGTCTCTCTTCAACCAGTCCAAAAGCAACATCTGCTCCCACAGTAGGCATCACCAATTGATGGTCAGGATTTTGGAAAACAAAACCCATTCGCCCTTCAAAATGAATTTTTCCAGACTGAGGAAACAAAAGTCCTGCCAATACCCTTAACAAAGTTGATTTACCACTACCATTAGTACCCAAGAGCATCCAGAATTCTCCTTTAGGTACTTTTAGAGAACAAGAACGTAAAACCTGACTACCATTAGGCCAATCAAAACAAAGGTCTTGTACTACAATCGCTGGACGAGTAATTTGAATACTGTTATCCCTAGGGTTCATTGTGTCAGAGCAACAAAACCAGGTGGTCTTCCAGTAGCTGCAGCACCAGATTTTTGGGAAATCTGGACACCAGAAATTTCACTGGCTAGTATAGCAATCTTTTTATCAGGCATTTTCTCACAAGTAAGTTCTATAACTTGAGGATTACCAGAACGAATAGACTCAAGGACTTGTTGATAAACAGCTTCAGCATCCTCAGCTAACTTACGTTGTACTGAAAATGGTGCGGGGGTATATTTCACAATAATGTCAATAGTGAACATTTCTTAGTGATAAGTATAATAAACGTTATACATAAATATAGTCATATATATTCAAACAATGTCAAATATCTTCGTGAATTTGTACAAAAGAGCGACTAAGTATTTGACAAAATTTAATAACTCTCGGCCATACGTTTCATGCCCTAATCAAGTTGGCTGAGAATTCAAGGCTAAATTACCATCACAGAATCTTGCGTAGTGGCCTGTTAAGCTTTAAATGTTGTATTAGGGCGTGTCATCAATTAAAGAGGTTGACATTAAAATTATAATATGCTTATGAATAATAACTATCAGGAATAACAAATGATGCCGAGGAGCAGGTGATAGAGCCTTTGACCTACAGAGGAAAAGAAGTAGTGATTCCTCCGAAAAAAAACTGCGCGTGAACTTCGTAATTACGATGAGATATTGTATCAAGCACGTCTATGAATTGAAAATTTTTTCGCGCCTTCTCAAACAATATAGAGCGATCGCTACTAGATAAGATAAACGTTCAGTAAACTTTCTGGGAGGAATTCCTACAGGTAGAATCAGTCATTTTATTGGCATAGCGATCGCCATCTCCACAAACCATACAATACCCATTTTGTCAAATTTTTAATTGATGACACGCCCTAGGGTTTTGGACAAAAACAATATATAGTTTAGATTTTGCCATTTTCCTATTACCCTATTTTAGGCTTGACACAACAGTAGTGGACTGACACAGCTAAAATTGTGCATTAGCTTTTAACTTGAAAATTCTTACTTTTGACTTTTGACTTTTGAATTGAATCTAATGCACCATTTAAGGTGTGTCGGTCCAGTAGGTTTGTATCGTACCGCCAGCAAAGGATTAATCAATAAGGTGCGTGAACGGGTCTGTTAATATAATCAAAAAAGCAGCTCCCTTTTGTCTTTGACTATTGGATAGAGGGTTTTGAAGTTCACGAGGGTCAGGGTGACACCTGCGATCCGAAGAATATGTCTTATGTGACTATATTTTTATCAACTATTAACATTGTCCATTTTAAATACTTATCCAACTGCCAATCTGTACTTTGAATACTTTTGGCACAGCTCTTGATTCCCTATAAGATTTAAACAAAGTTATCTGAGCTTGCCCCATAACCATTGAGAATACTTAACTTCAAAGTCTAAATCTAAAATATAAAAAACAAATCGTCTCTAAAAACTATTTTTTTTTGTTGCTCCAACGAGAAATTATCTATATAATGATAACTAAGGTAAAGAAATTTAAACAATGTTTACAAAACCTCTCATATTCTGCTATGGCAGAACAATAATTATTAAGAGAAGGTTGAGATAAAAACGTTACCTGTAGTTATCATAATTATTTGGAGAATTCCGTAATGACTGTAGCAGTCGGACGCCCGCAGAGTCAAAGAGGACCATTTGATGTCCTGGATGACTGGCTGAAACGCGATCGCTTCGTATTTGTAGGCTGGTCTGGTATACTCTTGTTCCCATGTGCATTCC
>NZ_JAAHGB010000090.1:0-21857 GCF_010672695.1 Okeania sp. SIO1H4 | reverse complement strand
AGTTAATTTTAGAGAAAGAATAGATCCAAATTTAATCAATAAAATTAATTCAGATCTGGTGAAAACTCAGGGTGAAAATCAGGAAAATGAAAGGGAAAAAAACCAAAAATTAGAAGAAATCAAGAATGGTCTTGGATCAAGGTAAATTAATCATAGATGGCACCTGTGCTCCGGCCGATCTCAGTTATCCGACGGACTTAAATCTATTAAATCAAGGCAGAATAAAAACCGAAAAAATCATAGATATTCTCTATAAAACCATCAAAAACCAGTTGCATCAAAAACCAATTACTCACCGTCAAATAGCAATAAAAGAATATTTAAAGGTAGCCAAAAAAAGACAACTGACTCGTAAATAAATCAGGAAAGCCATCAAAAAACAACTGAAATATGTCAGTAAAAATTTAACCACCATAGACCTGCGAATAAAGAAAGGTGCGAGTCTAGAAAGTCTGAGTAAAAAACAATATAAAACTTTGTTGTTCGTGAGTGAAATACATGGTCAATAACAATGTATGTGGAGAACAGAAAACAACGAATAGAGGACAGGATAGTAAGTTTAAATAAACCTCATGTCCGTCCAATTGTGAGAGGAAAAGCAGGAATTAACACAGAATTTGGATCTAAGTTGTCTGCAAGTTGTATAGATGGATATGTATTTTTACACCGAATAAGTTGGGATAACTATAATGAATCAGGAGATTTAAAGTCTCAAGTTGAAGAGTTTAAAAACTACAGAGGTCACTACCGAGAGTCAGTTGATGCAGATAAGATTTACCGAAGTAGAGAAAACCGAAAATTCTGTAAAGAGAAAGGTATTAGAATCAGCGGTCCTCCCTTGGGAAGACCAGCAAAAAATATTGATAAAGAACAGAAGAAACAAGCTAACTTGGATGAAAGATTGGGGAACCATATTGAGGGTAAATTCGGGCAAGCAAAAAGAGGATTTAGTCTGGGGAAAGTGATGGCCAAACTTCCTGAAACTTCTATGACTGCGATCGCAATTACCTTTTTAGTAATCAACCTTTCTACCCTCGCGGGAAGAGGCATTTTCTCTTTTTTTGTACTTTTTTGCTCCAAAAACTGTTTTTGCGGTGTATTTATAATTTAAAGTTATGACTGAATAAATGATGATAATAATAAGTTATAATCAGCTTTCTTTGAATCACAAATCAACCGTTTTCAGACTTTTGAGCGCAAACCCTAACTAAACCAATGCTACCGGATTTGATATAAGGAGAGTCCAAGAATTAGATAATTGATTTTTTCCTATTCCCTCAGTTTTGTGTAATTTAGATTAATCTCGAATTAAAATATCAGTAGAATTTATAAATTACATATCATAAAAAGATACTTTTGTCAAAAAAAAATCAGAAATTATATCTAGAATTAATTACCATTTTTTAAATATATGAGAATTTAGTTAAAAAAGCTAAACTAAAAATAGTAAATATTTAGTCACATTAAGTAGGTAGGTGAAATTAAATCTAAAATGTCCGAAGCGAGGTAAGTTTGCGGAGCATTCTGTAGCAAAGCAATTCTATAGTTACGATTGCTTTCCTCACAATTTGCTCCCAAAAATTCCTATTTTTGATGTAGCGTATGACATTTATTTATACCCATCTACATTATATATTTTGCCAATAAAGTAAAATTATTAAAAGCATCGATTTTTGGTTAGGGGCATCTCAAAAACTTATTCAACACTAGATGACAATTTTCTACATAAAAATACTCAATTTACAAATTTTCAATTACATTAAATTTGCGCAATTTTACTACCACCATATTATCAGATTACTCTCAAAGCTCAAAAATTTAAATCCAGAAATTTTATCAAATTTAATCAATTTAACTAAATTAAATGCCAAACAAACAGTCATCTATTCTAGTAGTTGATGATGAGCCAGATAATGTCATCCTATTAGAAGCACTATTAGCATCAGAAGGCTACATCACTATATCAGCAAATGGAGGAAAAGAAGCATTAAAAGTTGCCAGCAATTTTCATCCTGATTTAATTTTACTTGATGTAATGATGCCTGAAATTGATGGATTTGAAGTTTGTCACCGTCTCCGTAAAAACTATCAATTAAAAACAATCCCTATCATTTTTTTAACGGCTTTGGATGATGAAAATTCCAAATTGAAAGGTTTAGAATTGATGGGAGATGACTATATTACTAAACCATTCAATAGTCGTTTACTTCTGGCAAAAGTAGCTAATATTTTGCAGCTCAATCAAATACGTTCTCAAGCTAATAAATATCAAAATACTCAACAGACGGATCGACAAAGTAATCTTCAATTATTAGCAGCAGAAAAAATAAATCAGCATCTTTCGGAAAAATTTAGACTTTTTGTACCAGAGCAATTTTTATCAAGAATAGCGCCTCAAGGATTAGATTCTATTCAACTTGGAGATGTGGCAGAAGAGGAATTAACAGTTTTATTTTGTGATATTAGAGGATTTACGGCAATAGCTGAATCACAAAATGCACGAGATACTTTTAAGTGGTTAAATTCTTTTTTTCAACAAATGAGTGTTTGTATTTCTGCCAATCAAGGATTTATAGACAAATTCTTAGGGGATGCAATTATGGCAGTATTTGACAAACACAAATGCCATAGTTTAGATGCGTTAAAAGCTGCTGTAATGATGCAGGGAAATTTAAAAGAATTTAATGCTAATTATAAAAAATATAATCTTACGGAACCTGTAAAAATTGGTATTGGTATTCATACAGGTATGGGGGTTATTGGTACTTTGGGTTCTGAAAAAAGAATGGATTCTACAGTAATTGGAGATGTGGTTAATACTGCATCACGTTTAGAAAGTTTGACTAAGACTTATTGTTGTTCAATTATTGTGAGTGAACCAGTAATTTCAGAGATAGAAAAATGTAAAAATTGCTGTCAAGCACAGGAATATATAGAAGATAAATTCAGAATTATTAATCAAGTAGAATATTCAGACACTCAGTTACAAAATAATAATCTATTTTCTGAGCAAATTTATTACAGATGGATTGATAAAGTGGTGCTTCGTGGAAAGCAGAAAGCTATAAATATTTATGAATTATTGGGTACTGAAAATAGTATTATTGAAGCAGAAAAAATTTCCAACCTATCGATATTCAAGAAAGGAATTAAGGGTTGGCAGGTAGGTAAATTTGCAGCAGCTTTAGAATATTTTCAACAAGTGAAAAGGCAAAACTCTACTGATACTATTGCCAGTCTATATGTTGAACGTTGCCGAGAAAAACTTGGTAAGAAAGAAGGAAGAAGGAAGAAGGAAGAGGGAAGAGAGAGGAAGGTTATTGAGCCAGAAAAAACCTAAATTTAATTACAGCAATTTCGGAGTTAGTGAGGTACAAAATTTTATTTAGTAATTTTGGTAAGCATCCTGCTTGTTACAGGCTAGAAGCCTTACAAAGATAGATATTAATCTTCAACTGTACCTCACCATCCTCAAAAGTGCTGTAAATTTAAAGTTTTTTAAATAAAAAAAACTGGACTTGATGAGTATCAAATCCAGAAAAAAATAATGATAAAAATTTATCTTTTTATTTTGGGTTTAATACCCCACCATCTACACGGTGTTGACAATTGCTTGGGGTTTGAGTCCCCATCCATTTTTTCTTCCTTCTTCCTTCTTCCTTCTTCCTTCTTCAATATTTAACCAAAACGACCACTTACATATTGTTGAGTAGCTTCTTCCTTTGGGTTCTGGAAAATATTGTGAGTTTTGTCAAATTCAACCAAATAACCAAAGCGTTTACCACCCTCAGCAGCTTTAGCATTAAAAAAGGCAGTTACATCCGCTACCCTAGTCGCCTGCTGCATATTATGAGTCACAATAATAATAGTGTAATTTTCCTTGAGTTCATTAATTAACTCCTCAACCTTAATAGTAGAAATAGGGTCAAGAGAAGCACAAGGTTCATCCATCAAAACCACATCAGGACTAACAGCAACCGCACGAGCAATACATAAACGTTGTTGCTGACCCCCAGAAAGAGCAAAACCACTTTGTCCCAGTTTATCCTTAACCTCATCCCAGAGAACAGCTTGTCGTAGCGATCGCTCTACTATCTCATCCATTTCTTCTTTAGACTTAGCCAGACCATTAATTCTCACCCCATAAGCAATATTATCGTAAATTGACTTAGGAAAAGGATTAGGCTTTTGAAATACCATTCCAATACGTCGGCGTACTTCTACAGGGTCAACATCTGAGTCATAAATATTCTGATTATGATAAAGAATACGACCTTCTAAATGAAAAATACTAATCAAATCATTTAGACGATTAAAACATCGTAATAATGTACTTTTACCACAACCTGAAGGTCCAATAAAAGCAGTGACTTGATTTTTAGGAATTTCCATAGAAACATCTTTCACGGCTTTAAAATCTCCGTAAAAGACGCTAACATTATCTGCTAAAAGAGCAGGGGAAGATTTTTGTTTAGAAAGATTTTGTTGAGATTCTGGCATGAGATATTACCTCCTAAATTTAGTTTCAAAATTATTTGTGTATTTGCTATTTATAACTATCAGCTTCACCTCAATCATTTACCTATACAAGTTATAGGGTTTAATCGCTGTTTTTCTTCTCTTTTCATAGTGCTGTAATTATCTTTTACCGAATAATTAATCATTAATCATTATTAATTAAATAATTCAGCTTTATTAGCCTCCCCTTTCAAGGGGAAAATAAAGAAATAATATTTCCTTATGTTCAATCCTCTCGGTTTTAACCAGAGGTAATTATCCATTATCCATTCATGAAATAACCTTTATTCATTAAATTGAGGTAAAAATTTACGCCTTTTAGGAATACATAATTGAATTCCACAAATTAATCAATCTTTATTAGCCAATTAATTGATATTAAAATACTCAAAAAAGAAGTGATTTTGCGATATCAAATAATAAATAAAGCATCATTAATTAATCGCTATTATTTATCTTTTTTTTTGCAAGTTTAATACCCCACCGTCAACAGGAATTCTTAAAATTTTTTAGGGTTTGAGTCAATAAGCAATTAGACCTTCTTCCTTCTTCCTTCTTCCTTCTTCATTATTTAATCAAAACTGTTTTTGACTAGTTGCCCAACGAGAAAGAATACTGGTAATTAAAACCAATAAAACCAGAACTAAAGAACCCGCCCAAGCAAACTCCTGTAAAACAATATCAAAACTACGAGCAAATTCATATACTAAATAAGCCAAAGATGGAACAGTCGGAGCGAATGGACCGCGAGGCCAATTATTAGAATAAACAACAGTAAAAAGTAATGGAGCAGTTTCTCCAGCGGCACGAGCAATAGCAAGAGTAATACCTGTAATAATACCCGGTAAAGCAGCAGGTAAAACTATTTGTAAAACAGTTTGATAATTAGAAGCACCAACTCCCACCGATGCCCATCTAATATCCCTAGGAACTATTTGTAAAGCCTCATCAGTAGTCCTAATAATCGTCGGTAACATCAAAACCGATAAAGCAACTCCACCAGCAAATGCTGAAAATTTACCCATAGATAGTACCAGTAAACTATAGGCAAATACCCCAGCAATAATTGATGGTACACCACTCAGAACATTAGTAGCAAATCGAATTGGACGGGCAGTTTCCTCATCACTAAATTCTGATAAATAAACTGCTGCTAAAACACCAAAAGGAACAGCAATTAAACTAGCAATTGCCACTACCATAATTGTGCCTAAAATCGCATTACCAATACCACCAGAAGTTTGACCTGCTGCGGGTGGTAACTTAGTAAACAAATCTAAATTTAAACGAGATGATCCTTTAATAAAAACGTAAATTAATACAGCAAATAGAGGAATAAGAGTGATGCCGATACAAGCACCTGATAGTACAGTCATCACTTTATTAAATATTTCCCTTGGTCTGCTTGGGTTTCTTTTCAGACTCACAATAGATTCTGGTTGTTGTTGATTATAGGTAATATCTGCCATAATTAATCAGAATAGTATCAGTATAAAAGTAGTAACTAATCCAGAGTCAAATCAATTTATTTGTATTAATTCCTGCTAATTAAATAGCTATTAGCTTTTACCAAATAATTAATAATTAAATAATTAAACAATTAGGGTTAAAATCCTCCCCTTTCAAGGGAAAAAATTTATTTTTTCCTTATTTGTCAATCCTCTTCATTTCAGGGAGATGTAATTATCCATTATCAATTATTGATCATTTCCTGACGGAATTATCCGCAAACAGCTAGCCTCTTGCAGAGGAACTTCGGACTTCAGCTTTTAGCAGCTCTGGTTAATCCCCTTCTAAACGCTGACTGCTGACTGCTGACTGCTGACCGCTTTTTTAATACTTTGCCTTAATTCGATTAACAATCCAATTAGCTAATATATTTACAAGTAGGGTTAAAACAAACAGAATTATCCCTGTATACATCAGAGCAGAAAGTTGTAAACCAGAAGCTTCAGCAAATTGGTTTGCCATCAAAGAAGCAATAGTATTAGCTGGAGCAAAAAGAGTAGGTTTAATCGAGTTAGCATTACCAATTAACATTGTTACAGCCATAGTTTCTCCCATAGCTCGACCCAAACCTAACATAATTCCACCAACAATTCCCGAAAAAGCTGCGGGAATTAATACCCTAATAATAGTAGCCCAACGAGTAGCTCCTATACCCACAGAAGCTTGTCGTAGATCGGGAGGAAGACTAGCAAGAGAATCACGAGAAATTGCTGTAATAATAGGTAAAATCATTATCGATAAAACGATAGCTGCAGGGAACATTCCCGGACCCCCCGCACTTACACCTTTAGGAAGAGAAAAAATAAAAATCCAGCCTAAATAATTACCAAGAAAAGCCTCAATTGGTTTGAGTAAAGGAAGTAAAACATAAATACCCCATAAACCATAAACTACACTAGGAATAGCTGCTAATAATTCCACCATAAAAGTTAATGGAGTACTAATTTTTGGAGGCAAAAATCCTTCACTTAAAAATATCGCTGTACCTAAACCTAATGGAACTGCAATAAATAAGGCGAGGAATGAACTAATTAAAGTTCCTACAATCATTGGCCATGCGCCATAATCCCCCTTTCCATCATTAGCAACAGGATTCCAAACACTTTTAAATAGAAAGGTAAAGCCAAATTCATTAATAGCTGGTATTGCTTGCCAAGCTACTGTTAAAGCTATCAATATTAAAATAGCCGCAATACCCCAAGCAAAAACTTTAGTAACAGTAATAAAACCATCATCAAACTTTCTTTCTGTATTAGTCCGAGACCGACTATCTTCTTTAACTTTAGACTGTGCAACCATAAAATTTTTTACCGAATAATTAAGGTTTAAAGCCTCTCCTTTAAAGGAGAAACAATGAATTAATTTTCCTTTTATTCAATCCTCTTCCTTTTAGGGAGAGGTAATTATCAATTATCAATTATCAATTATCCATTATTGAAATCTATCTACCTCAAATAGGTATATACATTTTCAAGGAGTTATTGAGTCAACTTCAAAGATTTTATTAGGTTAATTTTGAGGTAATATTACCTCAAAATTAGTGCAATGAACTGAATTTATAATTCTGAATTATCTTTTTCTTTAGTGGGTCTAATACCATGCATGAAAAAAGAATGTTACGAATAATAAGTGTGATTAAAAGGCAGGTGCAGGAGATGTCCCTTTAACAGAAAAGAGAATTTATGACCTAAAAACTGGTATTGAAACCATTCCCGTGTGAATCAGTCCGACTGAGTTCCCCTCCTGGGAGGGGGAGGGGCGAGGGGTGGGTTGACTTCTCAGAAATACCCTAGCTATTTGTAGCAAACATTTATCAATTTGGTCTAATACCCCACCATCTATAGCGCTGTGCGCAGGCAACAGGCAACAGGCAACAGGCAACAGGGGGGATAAATTGCCTATAATATAAGACTTTTAGCTATTGGGCATCTCCTGCAATTTGTAAATATACCAGCGCTCATTGCTATACAACAATGCCAATGCGGTTGGTGGGGTGAGAATTCCCATCGACTCCATTCTCGGTCTTACTGTACGAGGGTTAACGTAGTTGTGCGCTCGCTAATGGCCATTCACCCATATAGCAAAAGGAAGAAGGCAGAAGCGGTGCGACCCCGCGTCGGCGACAGACGCAAGCGGTCAGACCCCGCGACGACGCCAGCTCGCTTGCGGAATGCTGACCAAGAGAGGGAATGCGCACCAAGAGAGGCAGAAGGAAAAATCTGGCTTTGTCTGAATTTTCAGCTTTATGATCTGTCCTCACCTTTCCTTAGACTGCTATACTACTTGTTAATCTGACGGCTTCTCTAACCGACTACTTCTTCAATGTGGCTATGTTTCAAGGATGATAGATGTAGAACACTTGCTCGAGCAGTTATAAAATCACATAATCATCTGTGGTTTCTCTAAGAGGTTGTTTGTAAATGAATTATGAAGTGTTTTTACCCCTGGCAAATTGGGTATTTCAGCCTATAAATCTGGGATAAATAACCAAGTTGTTACAGTTTAAAGGTCAATCATTGTATATTACAAAACTTTACAAACAGTCTCTAAGCACCTAACACCTAACACCTGATTCATTTGATGCTACTTGAGAGTCATATTGTAATCTGGGCTAATTTTATCGGCAGTTTCTAAAACTTTTTGACGTACATTATCAGGTAGAGGAATATAACCTATTTCACCACTAATTTTTTGACCTTCATTTAAGCCAAATTCAATCATTTTTTCTATTCCCTGAGCTTTACCTGCATCATCATATTGACCATAAGCAAGCATCCAAGTATAAGTGACAATTGGATAAGAATTATCTCCTTCTGGATCGGTAATAAAAGCTCGTAGATTTTCAGGTAATACTACTGCTTCTAAAGTTGCAGTAGCTGATTCAGCAGTAGGTTCTATATACTTACCAGAACTATTTTCCAGGGAAGCCATATTTAGACCAGCACTCTTAGCAAAACCATACTCAACGTAACCTATTGCCCCCTCGCTTTGGCGAATTTGAGCAGTTACACCATCATTCTTCGCACCACCAATACCTACTGGCCATTGAACAGTTTTACCTTCTCCAACTTTCTCTTTCCATTCTGGACTAATAGCACTCAAATGTTTCGTGAAAACTCCAGTTGTACCACTACCATCAGAACGATATACAACCGTAATTGTTTGGTCCGGCAAAGTTATATCGGGATTAATTGCAGCTATCTTAGGGTCATTCCAATTAGTAATTTTACCCAACAATATGTCTACATAAACTTCCCTAGAAAGCTTCAGACCAGAAACATCAGGCAAATTGTAAGCTAATACAATACTACCAGCAGTCATCGGTAGCAAAATGACACCCCGACCAACTTGAGCAATTTCCTCATCTGTCATGGCCACATCACTAGCACCGAAATCTACTAATTCTTGAGTAAATCTCTCAACACCAGCTCCACTACCTACCGACTGATAATCTACCTGTAGGTTAGGGTCACTTTGACTCAGGTCTTGAAACCAACGTTGATAGATAGGTGCTGGAAAAGAAGCTCCTGCTCCAACGAGGTTTACTTGAGCACCTCCACCTGTACCGTCAGTGTCACCGCCACCACCGCAGGCAGCTAAACCAATTGTCAAAGCTACTGCAGACATTTTTACAGTAATACGAGTTATTCGAGCAAGATTAATAGCAAATTGCATAATTATTAGCTTTCTATACCTAGACACCAAAAATAATAAATGAAAGCTTAACCTATTTAGGTTAAAGATAGGTTAATAGTTCTTGATAGTTAATAATAATTAGACCTCTCCAGAAAAGAGGGAGTAGGGAGTAAGTAGTAGAGAGTAGGCGGAAATAATTGATGATTTATCTACGATAATTGATTTGATTTTTGATTATTGGAAGAGAGGGAATAGGGAGTAAACAGTAGGGGGAAATAATTGATGATTTATCTACGATAATTGATTTGATTTTTGATTATTGGAAAAGAGGAAGTAGGCAGTAGGATAATGCTTTGACCACTGTAGTCTATCTATATTGAAAACCGCTATACTATTAAGTTGTTATGGTAGTAGCTCATCAAGCCTAAATTAGCCATCAGTTTTTTTTCGCTCATCAGACAAATTAGACTTGTTTCTAATAGAGTTGTTTGGAAATAAAAAAATAAAATGCTCAAAGATTTAATATATAAAGCTTTCAGGATTTTAGGTTTTAAAACCACTATAAACCTTGATGGATAAGGGTTTTAGCCATTTTTTTTGCTTAATTCCCAACAACTCTAATATTAAATCCGTTTAATTTGGTATAAAAAAATGTTCTATCCCACATTCCGCACCACAAACATACTACAAGGGCATTTTTAACGAAGAATGCGGATTACAGCCTCTATTATTGATATTAATAGCCTGTGTAATATGTATTTTTACCTATGATTTTCATAATTATTATCAGACAAGGCTTTGAATGCTTAGTCTAAGATACTACATTTTGACGTGCGGAATGTGGGTTCTATCCTCACACCATTACCAAATCTTTCCCCGTCTCCCCACCTCCCTATCTCCGCATATCCTCATCTCCCCACTTCCCCTCCTGGGAGGGGTTAGGGGTGAGTCTCCACACTCTTTATCTAATTAGGGTTTGCTGAAAAAGTCTTATGGGTAAGGGTAGGAGACAGGAGACAGGAGACAGGAGACAGGAGAAAAGGGTCGGGAGCGAGGAGGTAGGAGTAAGATAAGAATTGTCCCAAGATTGTTCTGCCCAACTATGAGCCTAAAATACGCTCCTTTTTGAGCGTGAAGAGCTGAAAACCAGGCACTTTTTCAAGGCCCCAAAAAGGCTAAAACCTTTATCTGTAAATACTTTTAGATTTAATCAGCAAGCCCTAATTACACCAATGCTACCAGATTTGATATGATTTTATGATGTGCGACTATTTATTTTATTTTAGGGAAAATAAACCCCTCTAAATCCTCAAGAAGGGTTAAATAATTGAAAAATTAGGAATTACTTGCCAAGAGATATTTCAGGCATAAAGTGCCAAGTATTTTCAATTTTACTGTGTAGAATTACTTAAGACTTATTTGGTAGCCTGAGCTAATTTTATCAGCAGCTGATGCAACTGTCTGACGAACATTGTCAGGAAGTGGAATATAACCTAAATCAGCACTTACCTTTTGACCCTCATTTAAGCCATACTCAATCATTTTTTCTATACCCTGAGCTTTAGCTGCATCATCATATTGGCCATAAATCAGCATCCAAGTGTAAGTAACAATAGGGTAAGAACCACCACCTTCAGGATCGCTAATAAAAGCACGGAGATTTCCTGGTAATTTCACTGCGGCCAGAGTAGACTTAGCAGATTCCAAAGAAGCTTTGATATAACTGCCAGATTTATTTTCTAAAGCTGCAGTAGGGAGACCAGCATTCTTAGCAAAACCAAACTCTACATAACCTATGCCACCCTCTGTTTGACGAATTAAAGCAGCCACACCATCATTTTTAGCACCACCTACACCTGTAGGCCACTGAACAGTTTTTCCTTCACCTACTTTCTGTTTCCACTCTGGACTAATAGCACTCAAATGCTTAGTAAAAACTCCTGTAGTTCCACTACCATCAGAACGATGAACTACAGTAATTGCTTGGTCTGGTAGACTCACACCAGAATTAGCACCAGCAATTTTGGGGTCATTCCACTTTGTGATTTTACCCAAAAGGATATCTACATAAGCTTCCCTGGATAATTTTAGGTCGGATACACCTGGTAAATTGTAAGCTAAGACAACGCTACCTGCAGTCATAGGTAGCATCATTACTCCCCTACCCACTTTGGCAATTTCATCATCTTTCATTGCCACATCACTAGCACCAAAATCTACCAATTCTTGAGTAAATCTCTCCACACCAGCACCACTACCAACTGATTGATAATCTACCTGAACATCGGAACGACTATCTCTCATATCGGCAAACCAACGCTGATATAAGGGAGCTGGAAAAGATGCCCCAGCACCAACTAGGGAGACTTTTTGTTGAGCAAGGCCATATTTTATTCCAGTAATTGTAGTAGCTAGACCAATTGTTAAGGCTACTAAGGATACTTTGGAAGTATTACGAATTATCTGACTAAAATTGATACTAGGTGGCATAACTATTAAATTGTGATATTGACTTTAAACACAAGACATAACGTTAATGCAAGTTGAACATATAAAGGTAAAGAATAGGTAAAAAACAGGTGAAAAATAGGTAAAGAAAAAGTTAACAAATTTTAAATATAGCAATTTCTAAAAAGCGTGAGGTACATAATTCCTTGGTTTTAGGGAACAGGGAACAGGGAACAGAAGATAAATAATAAAGAATTAGGTCTACCTCACAGATATATTTAGTAAAGAAATTTGTAGCACTGAAGCTAATAATGTAGAACGGTAGAAAAAAATGCTAAGATTCTACGACATTAGATGAAATTATTACGATTAAAAGGCTAGCCGTGGTTCAAGCACCCCCATCAACTAATACACAAACAAACACTAAAGCTTTCCTATCTTCGTCAGATAAGAAACAACATCTAGAAACATGGTTGCAAAACTTGGCCGAGCAAATTATTTCTGGGTATCGTCTGAACCGAGAAGAGGCCATTACCCTGACCCAGATAGCAGGACAAGAAGATATACTACTACTTTGTGAAGCTGCGGATAGAGTCCGTCAAGCTTGCTGTGGTAATGTTGTAGACCTATGTAGCATCATTAATGTTAAATCAGGAGGCTGTTCAGAAAACTGTAGCTTCTGTTCCCAGTCAGTCCATCATCCAGGAGAAGCTTCTCCAATTTATGGCCTCAAATCTACAGAAGAAATATTAGCTCAAGCAAAGGCAGCAGAAGCTGGTGGAGCTAAAAGATTTTGCTTGGTTTCTCAAGGTAGAGGTATTAAGTATAACAGTCCCAAATCTACAGAATTTGAGCAAATTCTAGATACAGTAAGGCAAATTATTGCTGAGACTAATATTAAGCCTTGTTGTGCTTTGGGAGAAGTAACACCAGAACAAGCTCAAGCATTGGCAGAGGCGGGAGTAACTCGCTATAACCATAATTTAGAAGCCTCCGAGCAGTTTTACCCCGAAATAGTCACTACTCATAGCTGGAATGACCGAGTAGAAACCGTGAAAAACCTCAAAGCAGCAGGTATTCAGGCTTGCACAGGAGGTATTATTGGTATGGGAGAAACTTGGGAAGACCGGATAGATTTGGCCTTGGCTTTGCGAGAGTTGCAGGTTGAGTCTGTACCCTTAAATTTATTAAACCCTCGTGAAGGTACACCTTTAGGTGAGTTGCCAAAGTTAGACCCCTACGATGCTTTGAAGGCGATCGCTATTTTCCGTCTGATTTTACCAGAACAAATTATTCGCTATGCTGGAGGCCGAGAAGCTGTGATGGGAGAATTGCAAAACTTAGGCCTTAAAGCTGGTATTAATGCGATGTTGATTGGCCATTATCTGACAACTCTTGGTCAACCTCCAGAAAGAGACCAAGCCATGCTTGAATCTCTGGGACTGAAAGGTGGGGAAGCTCCTATTCCAACTAATTAGGTTTGAGGTGGTAGAATAACAGTCTATATTTAAGAAATAATTGTTAATTGTCGTGACAATTACAGTTCAATTACTTTGGGCAATTACAGGTTTACTCTTGACAATTGCTGCGACATTTTTACCTGCCTCTTTTGCAAGTCCAACTTGGATTTGGGAACAACAAGAAGTTAAAACTTTTTCGTTAGGAGTAACTTACCAAGTTGGTGCTGTTTTGTTTGTCGGTTGTTTGGGTGGAAAAAATGCTGCTGTTATTTCTCAAATTGCTTATATATTGTTAGGTCTAACTTTATTACCTGTCTTTAGTCAAGGCGGTGGTATAGGCTATTTGAGAGAACCTAGTTTTGGTTATTTATTGGGTTTTATTCCTGGGGCATGGATATGTGGAAATTTAGCTTTTCAAGCATATCCCAAGCTAGAGTCATTAACTTTTAGTTGTTTACTTGGTTTGTTAAGTATTCATGCAACTGGATTAACTTATCTAATTATCAGCAGTATTTTCGGCTGGAAAAAGGTAGAGTCATTATCTTTATTTGAAGCTATATATAGATATTCTATTTTTCCTTTACCAGGACAACTAGGAATTATATGTGCTGTAGCAGTTATGGCTTATTTCCTACGACGTTTACTATTTTATTAGAGATATCTAATTCTAAAATAGAAAAAGATTACATTTTTTTCCACTACAAAAAATTTCTACATATATTCCCTTTTCCCTAAACTAAATTTATAATATCAATGCTGACTTCAAAAGTTATTGCTCAATTGTAGAATAAATGTAAGCATTTCCTGCGGAATGCTGCGAAACAGCTATTAGCTCCCAGCTCTTATAAGGGGGTTTAAATGAATATAGATTGTTTCAGCCAGCTTTTATAGTAAGTATAAATTATGGCTCAATTAGTAAAGCTTTTATCTAAAACTAAAAGCAATAGCTGATGGCTGAATGCTGACAACTGAATGCTTACGAATAAATTAAAATAAATATAGTAATTGTTAACCTTGAAATTACGTTTTCAGAAAAATCTTTTATTCTGGATAGCTGCTATTATTAGTATTTTGTTAGACCACTTGACTAAATTTTGGGTGGTACAAAATTTTAAACTTGGAGAAAGTCTGGCTTTGTGGCCTGGTGTATTTCATTTTACTTATGTGACTAATACTGGGGCAGCTTTTAGTTTATTTAGTAATGGTGGGGTATATTGGTTACGTTGGTTGTCTTTGATTGTTAGTCTTGGCCTCATGGCCTGGGCTTTGTTTGGGCCTAGATTTAATAAATGGGAACAACTGGGCTACGGTTTAATTTTAGGAGGGGCACTGGGTAATGGTATTGATAGGTTCATTTTGGGTTATGTTGTAGATTTTATACACTTTCGCCTCATAGATTTTCCCGTGTTCAATGTGGCAGATGTTTCGATTAATATTGGTATTGTTTGTTTACTCATTGCTACATTTTTTAGTGGAAGACCAAAATGTAAATCGCAATAGTAGAAGGAAGAAGTTTTTCCTTCTCTCCTAGATAACTAAAAATTTGGCTGATATATCAAATACAGTAATGGCGACTGCTATAAATTGACTTTTATACGGTTAAATTCTAAAAGGCGCGATCGCCTCTGTAAATTCTCCGCAAAAAGCGAAAATCTTATACCAGTGACCTAAGCGATTCCCTCCGGGACGCTGCGCGAACGCGAGTGGGAACTACTAGAACCTTTGCTACCGAAACCTCAAAAACGAGGGCAAAAACCAAACGCTAATCGAGCGAGAAGTAGTTAATGGTATCTTCTATATCCTTTATTCTAGTACATTGTTACTATATAGCGCTTCTCAGGCGGTAGAAAAGTTTATTGGTTGATCTGGAATTTAGAAGTATTTGAAAAACTAATATATTTACTATATAAAGATTCAGTAAAGATGCTGATTTGTTATTGTTTTATTTTTTTGTTGGCACTATTATCAACTTATAACTAATGATACTTAGTGGAACTTAGACATTTTCTGGGAGAAAAACTGTCTGAAAGTCATTCTAGACAAGGGAATTACGTCAATGACCTAAAAATTGCTGAAACCCTTGGTAGTTAAGGATTTATACCTTTTAGACCTAAAAACCTCTGCTTGTCTATGTTTGAGCCTATTTTCTATTGCTGTTTTGTTTGAGTCCCATTAGACATTTTGTCGGCTAGAAAGTTTATCAAAGTTAGTCTAGGCATGGGAAGGACGTCAAAGACCGAAAAATTGTTGTTAGCTCCGCATTCCATGGGAAAACACCGATTATTCCTAGATTTATCCATTTTTTACCTAAAATACTCTCCCTGTATAGATTTGATGCCATTTTTTGCCTGAATTTTATCTAAGTCCCACTAAGTAATTCTTGAGTAAAACATTTTTTGAGGTTTTTCATAGGAAAACTTATGAAACAATTTTCTTTATTACAAAAGTTGCTTCCAGTCGGAATTAGTCTGGGAATGCTTTCTGTTCCTCTCTCTCTGGTGGTATCTCCTTCAGCAAGAGCAGCCACTTTTACTCCTGGTGAGTGTGGCCGACTAACTGGTTCTGAGATCCCTATGGGATCTATTACTTGTTTTGATAAAACTTTTAGTAATTTTGAACTTATTGCCGAGTTCGACATACCTGCTGGTGCTCAAATTATAATCGGAGTAGCTAGTGATGGAGAAACATTTGAGCTTGAATTAGATCCCGGTCAAACTTTAGGTTCATTCACAGGTACAGCTACTTATGATGTTACAATCGTCAACCCTGACTTTTTCTTTGATCAAGTAGGTCTTAATAGTGATGTAACTTCTGGCGGAGTTGAAGCACAGGTGACAGATGGGTCTGGTGGAACTGGCAATCTACTACTTGAGCTAGTAAGTTCTGATGGAAATTCAGTTACCCCAACGCCTATTCCTGGTCCAACGATGTATCAGTTTATCAGTGTTATGAATACAGTCTCCATTCCAGAGGGTGGCACTTTCGATGGCTTCAAGAACACCTTCACGCAAAAAAGGGTAACACCAGAACCTGGCACTATCCTCGGACTCCTCGCTGTTGGAGGTTTGGGTTTAGGTCTGAAGCGCAAGAAGCAAGCTTAGAAAAAGTTAATTGGGCTATAGACAAGAGGTAAAGTTGAGCGATTCCCTTTGCTGAGTGGTAAGATAATCGCTCAACCACTTAACAAATTCTCATACCTTCCTAAAGCCATCAAAGGAAAATACTGCGGATAAAAATGATATTTAATATAAAAGTGACAGGGAAAACCAGTACCAGTAAACTCGGACTCCAACCAACTCCCATCATCATTCTGAGTCGATACCAAAAAATCAACACCCCTATCAATAGCCTCCCTAGCAAAATTACCAGTTGCCTCCCCCGCAGCTAATAACCCAATCAACGCCCAAGCAGTTTGAGAAGCTGTACTTTTTCCCTTCCCTTTCAACGACGGGTCATTATAACTCCAACAACTCTCACCCCATCCGCCATCCGAATTTTGACAACCAACCAACCAACTCGCCCCCTTCTCAATAAAATCTCTATGACTTTCCTGCGCCACAACAGCCAAAGCCGAAATAACTCCACTCGTACCATATATATAGTTAACTCCCCATCGACCAAACCAACAACCTTCGCCTTCCTGCTCCCTTTCCAAATAAGCGATCGCCCGTTTCATCCGCCAACTATCCATAGACAACCCACAACAACCAACCATTTCCAACACCCGCGCCGTCACATCCGCCGTATTCGGGTCAATCATGGCCTTTAAATCTCCGTAGGGGATACCATTTAACCAGTCTTGGTCATTATCCACATCAAAAGCTGCCCAACCCCCAGGTTGACATTGCATCGAAGCTACCCATTCCATAGCACGAGCGATCGCCACCCGTTTCAATTCCTCATCAGGCAACTCCACAGCATCCAAAGCCATAACCACTACCGCCGTATCATCTATATCTGGATAAAAACGATTGATAAATTCAAACGCCCAACCCCCCGGTTTACCCAATTTATTCTTAACCGCCCAGTCACCATAATCCAAAATTTGTTGTTGCAATAACCATTCCCCTCCTTTAACCACTGCCGGATGACGAGGAGGAATACCAGAATCAACCAACGAACGTATTACCCAAGCGGTATCCCATACAGGAGAAACACAAGGTTGTACCCAATAACTATCCTCAGTTTCTATACCAAACCTATCTATAGCCTCCAACCCCCGCACCACCACAGGGTCTGCCACATCATATTCTAAACACCGCAATGCCAACATGGAATTTAACATTGCCGGAATAATACCCCCCCAGTCACCCGTAACTTCTTGCCTTTCCAGAATCCATTTTTCTGCTGCTTTTAAACCCTCTTCTCGCAAAGGCATCAAATTAAAATTTTCTGCAAATTTAAAAGCTTTATCTAACCCCAAAAATAAATCCGTCAGATCGTATTGACGAGGTAATTCAAAACTAGCATTGTTAATCCCTTCGGCATAAAGTTCATCCAGATTAATTGTGGGATTAACTGAAAAAATCGGCTTTTTATCAAACACAATTAATAGTGGAACAGTGCTACTTCTTGCCCAACTTGACATTTCATAAATAGTAAATGGAAAATCTTCAGGAAGTAACATGATGCTAGGAGGAATAGAAGGAATACCCTGCCAGTTGTAGCATCCAATTAAAGCCAGATGTAATTTAGTGAAAATTCTACTGCAACTAATACCTCCTTTTTTAATAATAAAATCTTGTGCTTTAAGCATGCTTGGATCTGTTTTTGCAACACCTAATAATTTCAAAGCCATATAAGCTTCAATAGAAGTGCTTAAGTCTCCCCCATCCCCATAAAATAATTCCCAACCACCATGTTCTCGTTGTTGGGAAATTAGATAATTTTTTGCTTTATCAAGAGGTCTTTTCTTGTCAGTTTGCCAAATTTTATGTAGTAAAACTATTTCTGCTGTTATTGTTACATTTGATTCTAATTCATCCCACCAGTACCCTTGTGGTTTTTGCAGATTCAATAGATATTCTTGACTAGCTAAAATTGATTGTTGAACTTTGTTTTTTTCTGTCATTTTTCCCAAAAATTAATTTTTTTTATTACTATCTTTAAAGTCATAATTTACTAAATAAATTATGCCTATTTATTCTCGATTATATTGAAGCATTTTGATAGAATATAAATGAAAATTTAAGAATTTTGAGTAATTAGGGAACCTTATCTAAAATTTATTGTCAGAAGATAACTAGATTCTGTATAGATAGATCGGCCTCACAGTGTTGCTGTCGCTCTCTGAGAGGCTTTCCTTGTTATGTTTATCATCAAATTTGTATGTTAAGTTGATGTCAATGATTTTTCAAATCATACTTGACTAGCTATGTAGTAATCTTAAATAAATTGTAGGGTTTTAAAATAACAATTAACTAAGATAAACCTAATATATTTGAAATCATACCTAGTATTTATATTAGTAATTTTTTTATTTATCACGTTATTTATAACCTTTGAGCATAAGCTTGCAACTAAAAATATAATTGCGATAGTTGAATTTTTTATGGCGAGATTTTCGTTGATTTTTAAGTGTTAGTTTTTAGGTGTTAGGAAGCAAATTTTTCCAGAGCATTACTGCGAACTAACTTTTGTTTAAAAACCCACAGTCACGCACGCTGAAAACAAACTTGTTGAAGTTAATCAGAAAAAGTTAGATTTTAGGTAGTGCGTTCAATAATTAATAATTAATAATTTACAATTAATAATTAATAATTACCTCTCTTTAAAACCTATCACTTACCCATAAGTCTTGAAACCCTTGTGGGGAATAGAGGAGAAAGGAGAAAAAATTATAGTAGCTAAGTAAAACTACTGAAGTTGTCAAAAAAAAGTCAAGACTTACCCATAACTCGTCTCTAAAGTCAAGCTTTATGTTAAGAAAGATGTGGGTAATGGATAGCTTTAAAACGGATAGAATACGAATAAGATTTGGTGGTGGTACATAGTAATGGTAGAGAGAGTGTGGGGAGTCTGGGAAGAAATTAAAAAATATATATCTTCACTATTACTATGCAGGACAACCTAAGATTTTTTCTTTATGTCTGCTTCAAAGTCTTTATTTCTTCAAAGAAGAGGCTTTCAAGTTTAATTATTCCCTAAGCTTTTTTTATCTACCACCTACCACCTATCAACTACTACCTAAAATCATGGTAATCAAAATTATTACTTTTAATATTCGATATGATAAACCAGACCCTGGAAATCATCGATGGGAAGTCAGAAAAAATGCTGTAGCTAGCCTAATTTATGAATATGCTCCAGATATAATTGGCACTCAAGAACTTAAAGTAAATCAGTTATTAGATTTACAGCAATTATTGCCTAATTATTGCAGTCTTGGAGCTGATAGAAGAGGTACAGGTAATGATGAACACTGTGCAATATTTTATCAGAAAGATAGATTAAATTGTCTCGACCATGGAGATTTTTGGCTGAGTGAAACACCAGATGTACCAGGTAGTATTACTTCTAGTTAGGGAAATCATTTACCCAGAATGGCTAGTTAGGCAAGATTTAATATTGTTGAAAATTATCGGCAAATAATTATTATTAATACGCACTTGGATTATAACAGTAAAAAAGCTAGAGAATTAGGTGCTAAATTAATCTTTAATTCCCTACAAACAGAAAAATTAAATCCTGACAAAGAATCATTAATTTTTGTCACAGCAGATTTTAACGACCAACCAGGTTCTATTGTACGAAATACTTTTTTAAATCCTTTGAAAAATGGATTGTGTTTATTAGATGTTTTATCTGGTTTAAAATTAAGTAATCAGATGACTTATAATGATTTTACAGACAAAGCTTTTCTGCCTATTGATACTATTTATTATGACAGTAGATTAAATTTGCACAGTGTAAAAGTAGAGAATAAAAAATATGATGGAATACTTCCTTCAGACCATTTTCCAGTAGTAGCAGAATTTAATTAATCTAGATATCAATATAAATATTAACTTGTTTTCTTAAAACTTACATAGTGGTTTTACCAAAGATAAAACATATAGTCATAATTACAAAGATTATTTTTTGATTATGTGTTTTATTTGAATAGATTAAACCAATTTGACAAATGTTTACTACAAATAGTTAAGTGACTGCTTAGGAATCAGAACTCACATAGGGGAACCGTCGGTAGGGCGATGTACAGAATAAATATTAAGTATCATTTTTGAGCTAGAATACCTCTTCTTAGTCCTTCGTAGTATCTGATATCAAGTATTTTAACTCTCCTAATTATTGGTAACATTATTTTTTTAAATTGGTATGAGATAAAATTTCATTAATTTAGACGTAATAAAAAAGCTCTTCTCCATTCTCTCAATCATCTTCTTCTCCTACTCCCTGCTCTAGTTAATCTCACAACCTTTTTGATTTGTGAGTATTTTAAAGATACATAATATTACCAATTAATAATTGATAATTAATCAAGATTTAAAACCTGTTATTTTCAGAAGAAAAAGTCAACAATTTAGGCAAAAGTAACTATTAATTATTCATACTTCAATTATCAATTATTGAACATCTCCTTCTTATTAGATGCTAAAATGCTAGTCAACAAGTTTTATCCAACCACGGCGGACGTTATAAAATAATCTATTAATAATAGCATACTCATCATCATTCAGATAACCATCTCATAAGATTTTCTGAATCTGCATCCGTTCCTTGGGAGTAAGAACACTAGAACATATTACTTGAGTAAATAATTCTTCAAGTGCTTTTTTTGTTGATGATATCTTGAGTAATTTCATACAAATTAATAAACTAATTACTAACCAAAACTGCCATTTTTATTATTAGGTATTTTGCAATTAAATAAAGTGATTCAAGTAATGTTTATTTCATCATTGTTGTCAACTCAATTTGTAATTAATATCATCTCAAAATATGAGTATCTTTTTGTTTTTTTGTGATTTGTGTCACTTATACCAAATCAATAAATATTTGCTACAAATAGCTAGGATATTTCTGAGGAGTCAACCCACCCCTCGCCCCTCCCCCTCCCAGGAGGGTAACTCAGTCGGACCGAGTCACACGGGAATAGCTTCAATACCATTTTTCAGGTCGGAAATCATTCTTTTCTCTTGGTGCGCTACCAGGTGCGACTGGCGTCGTCGCGGGGTCGCACCGCTCTCTTGGTCGATTGGATATGGCGAGGAGACCCGTTCTTACAGACCCGCTCCGAAGATCGCCATCCCACCCTACGGGAAGCTCCGAAGATCGACCGCTTTG